>JAFDYP010000557.1 GCA_018267355.1 Bacteroidota bacterium | reverse complement strand
ATGAGATCATGGCTATGGTCAATAGCCTCACACCGTCCTATCGTGCCGTATTCAATCTATATGTAGTAGAGGGGTACACTCACCCGGAGATAGCCAAACTACTCGAGATAAATGAGGGCACAAGTAAATCTAACCTGGCCAAAGCCAAGGTGAAACTCAGGAAAATGATCGAACAAAACAGAATAGTCAAAACAGATGAATATGGCAGAGAATCCCAACGATAAGGCCCTGCGCGAAAAGCTGCTCTCTGCGGAGTATGCTTATGACCCGCAAGCCTGGGCCGCCATGGAGCAGCTCATGGAGCGCAAGAAAAAGCGAGGCTTCCTGTGGTGGTGGCTAGCATCAGGGGCAGTAGCTGTAGCGCTGCTGGTGAGTGCGGGTGTGTACTATGGCCTGTACGAGAGTGCGCACGCGCATGGCCCGGTAGCAGCCAATAGCAAGAGCATAGCAGAACCATCTCAGGCGGCCATGTCCGGTACTACAAACCAATCCGCAGCAGATGTAAAGACAGGCACCCAATCTGAATCCGCTACAAATGCTGGTGAGGCTGTACCAACAGATAAAACAGCTAAGGCGAGATCCACTTCTTCGTCTTCAGACCTTCAGCCTTTTTCTAAACAAAAAACTCAAAACAGGAAACAAGGACACGCTACACACATATCTCACAAGACACAAACTGCAGCAGACCACGCTCTTACAGGCACAGCAATATCAGAGTATCAGGTAGCTGCTGATGACCTCACCCCCGGTGCAGGGACGCTGCTTGCTACCGATGAAAAAAACTGGGAGCTAGCCCCTGACGGAGCGTCTACTCAGGCTATACCGTTGCACCACAAGCATAAAGTATCTGTTTCCTACAGCCTTGGCGCTGAGACGGGGATATTTGAGTCTTATACACGTCGGACCTTTGCCTCAGTCCCCACCTGGTCTGCAGGCCTTTCACAGCAGGTGGCTATAGGTAAATACTTTGCCATCACAAACAGCATTCTTTACTCTGAGGTCAATTTCAAGATCAACCGACCTGCATATCCTGATAATCAGTACAGCGACCTCATGAGCTTTACCTCGCATATACAGGAGCTTGCTATTCCGATCGGTATCAAGGTATATCCCTTTACCTCTCGTCACCTGCGTCTGAGTGTGGGTTTGTCATATGTCAATCACATCAAGGTAAACGAAAGCTTTACCTATCAGTTCAAACCAAAGTCTCCTCCGGCTACGTTCGTACCGGCAGATGTGGCTGATTTTCCGGATGTCAATAATTTTGAACCGGGTAAAGCAATTAGCAGCTTAAATGCTGCGGCAGATCAGCTTGATAATGGGAAACTGATGAAATATTACTCACTGGGCAACGGTAAACGATACTACGGCTCGATGCTTTATACCCTGGGCGTAGATATTTTGCTACCACACCGTATTTCTATCTCTGCTGAGCCTGCCATGCGCATGAGTATTGATCCGATCCAGATGCAGCACAGCCGCGTATTTGACTTCGGTATCAATACTGCCATCAGGTATACTTTCTGATCTGGCAGGTATGAGACAAAGTATCTATCTTGCATACTCAAATAGCAGGACATGATAGACTATAGCACACAGTTTCTGGATTTCTTTGTCCGTGACCTCAATAAGCTCAGGGAAGAGCTATCTGCATACGGCAACGAGGCCAATATATGGAAAACGAGTGGGCAGATCAGCAACTCTGCCGGCACGCTGACCCTCCACCTGATAGGCAATCTCAATCACTTTTTCGGTGCCACGCTGGGCAATACAGGTTATGTACGACAGCGGGATCTGGAGTTTTCTACCAGAGATGTAGCAAGAGCCACTCTTATTGCAGATCTTGACGAAACGATCGCCATGATGCAGTCCACATTTGCCCGACTGGACAACAGGTCCCTGGAGGATACTTTTCCGATCATGAAGCATGAAAAGCATGAAACCACGGGGCACTTTATGATACATCTCTACGGTCACCTGGCCTATCACCTGGGCCAGGTCAACTATCACCGCAGGCTCCTT
This sequence comes from Bacteroidota bacterium, assembly GCA_018267355.1. GTDB lineage: Bacteria > Bacteroidota > Bacteroidia > Chitinophagales > LD1 > UBA1941. The sequence goes on along the minus strand of JAFDYP010000557.1, from coordinate 2,365 downwards.
GACCTCTGATCATTTCAGCACCGTTACTTTGCTCCTGTAGAGATGGAGCTTCTCGTCAGTAGTGATAAGGATATATACACCGGATGAAACCTCCCCTAGAGACAGCGTCACCACTCCGCTGACAGCATCAGCGGCAGCTACCTGGCGACCCTCTGTGTCATAGAGGTGAGCACTGTGGATATAGTGGTCAGTAGATGCGCTGCGGATATACAGTATATCTGAGGCAGGCACAGGATAGGCCACCACTCCTCCCCCATCATCCGTTATTTCGCTGAGGCCCGTAGGCAGGCTGGTACCACTGCCCCAGTATGCATCTGAGAAAAGTGTGACTCCGCCGCGTATATTACCGATCAGGTAGTCATTTTGACCGTCGTGATTGATATCAGCTATCGCCACTGTACTATGTTGCCCGGCAGAGATGCCTATCACATCATTGCTCACCAGCGCGAAACCACCATGCCGGATGCTATCTCTATCCACGCGGTATTTTGATATCCACCCCACACGCGAGCCGGTGTAGAGGTAGGTCATCCCCTGCTCTGTCTGCACATAGGGACTGCTGTACTCCAGCGTCTGTACGGGTGTGCTATGGATGTAAATGTGCCCTAGTGTACTGACCACTGAGTCCGGTGAGAACTGCGGTACTGCACGCGTACCAAAATTCCAGTAGTACCTGATATTGCCACTGGTCCCGCCTACCATTATATCGCTCAGGCTATCGCCATTGAGATCATAGATACATAGCGTAGAGGCTGCGCCTGCATGGATGCCAAACCAGGATGGTGCAGTCATAGATGAGAATGATGCCGTATCCGTTCCCGCGTTATGAAAAAAGTCCAGCTCACCTGTCTGCGTGCCTATCAGCATATCTGCAAGGCCGTCGCCATCCATATCGCCAAAGGCCGGGTAAGCGCCGGAAAGTGAATAAGCATGCAGCCCGGCCCAGTCGTCAGATACCTGTACAAAGGCCGGGCTATCCACTGTACCTGAGTTGGCATATAGTGCCAGCTGTGGCCAGTCATGATAGCGACCGTAGCGGCCTATGACCATATCCTGCAGGCCATCTCCATTGTAGTCAAAGAATACCGGATGAGACTCTGTGCCTACATCCAGTGTAGATGGTGTGATGAGGCTATCACCCAGGTAGTGGAAAGTATTGAGCGGTAGTGATGCGTCATTATTATGATAATACTGCAGGCACTTTACATCTTCAGATTTCATCAGGTACAGGTTATTGCTCGTGAACGGTGCCACCAGCATATCTGCATAGCCGTCATTGTCTGCGTCCGCACCATAGGCGGCCGGGTACACGGGTATTTTCACAGAGTGGTCATAGCTGGGAAAAAGCGTATCCGTATACCCTACGGCAGGATTCATAGAGTCTCCGTCATTACGAAAAAACTTGATCGTACTGCACGACATATCTGCCAGCAGCACATCCATATCGTGGTCCCCCTCATAGTCAAAAGCGTATAATGTGCCGCCCCCGTCACGAGGAGTGCGCGGCGTCTGACCTGCGGGTCCTTCGGCTCCTGTCTTGCAGGAGAAAAATGACACACCGCAGCCGCTATTCATATAGATATTGCCCCAGCAGCCGTCTGCATTGACATAGATCAGTGAGTCCCGGCCATAACCCAGCTCCACGGACCTATTGCGATAGAGATTGATACGGGACCCGGTCATATCAGCAGTCAGTATATCCATATCGCCATCATAGTCTACATCCGTCAGCACAGGCATATTATCTGCATTCACAAAGATACCATCTACACCGCCTACCCCATATGTATAGGTCACGCGCGGGCAGACCAGATCAAACGCCAGGCCGCCACCCGGTATACGGCGTCCGTGATAGACCGTGATATTGCTGATACCCGTATAGGCAAAAATATCGGGCGCGCCATCACCGTCATAGTCGCGCACCAGCGCCCAGTCCTGCATGCCACGGGGGAAGGTCACATCGTACTCCGGCGCATAAAGAAAGGCCGGATGACCAGTGCTACCTACATTCAGAAATGCTTGTGCCTTCCATGCAGCCTTATCATAAATGAAAAGGTCCCTGAGGCTATCCTGGTCCAGGTCTATGGGAGAGATGACCGGATTATTGAATCCTCCGCTCCAGCCATTGAGCAGGGGCTGGCCTGCATGGTAGATAGGTACGCCGCTGATCTGATACAGCCGCTGGGCCGGTAGCGATACGGCCACCATCCAGGCCATTGAGAAACATAATATCCTGATATAAGTCACTATCATACAGAATAGCAATAAAGATATAAGCATTCGCTGAATACCCATTCCGATTTTGAGAAAATGTATTGAAGTTTACCGCGAAAGATCCACCTCGTCGTATGAAAGTATATTTCGT
>JAFDYP010000556.1 GCA_018267355.1 Bacteroidota bacterium | reverse complement strand
GGAAGATGGCCGCTGCGTCTCCTTGCTCAAAATACTCATGAGCAACATCTGCATCTACGACTGCGCCTACTGCGTCACGCGCCGGAGCAATGACATCAGGCGCACGAGTTTCAGTGTGGATGAGGTGGTAGATCTTACGATGAACTTCTACCGGAGAAACTACATCGAGGGATTGTTTCTCAGCTCCGGTATCATGAAGAATGCCGACTACACTATGGAGCGCATGGTACTGATCGCAAAGAAGCTGCGCACGGAGCAGAATTTCAACGGCTACATACATCTCAAATCTATCCCCGGCGCGAGCGCTGACCTGATGCATGCAGCCGGATTATATGCTGATCGCCTTAGTATGAATATCGAGATGCCGACCAACGAAGGCCTCAAACTACTCGCACCAGACAAAAAGCGCGAGGACATGATCGTGCCCATCCGTCAGATCACAAACGAGATCGTACAATACCAGGACGAGCGCAAGACGCTGAAGAAGGTACCACCTTTCGTCCCTGCCGGGCAAAGCACACAGGTGATCGTAGGCGCCACAGGTGAATCAGACCGCGACATTATGAAAGTAGCTTCCGCCTTCTATGATAAGTTTAAAATGAAGCGTGTATACTACTCTGGCTATGTACCTGTCAGCAATGATAACCGGCTCCCCGCAATAGGATCAAAGGTGCCACTACTGCGCGAGAACAGACTCTATCAGGCCGACTGGCTCCAGCGGTTCTATGGCTTTACCACAGATGAGTTGCTGCCGGTGTCTGTTCCATTCTTTGACTCTGAGATAGACCCCAAGCTGAGTTGGGCGCTGCGGAATATGTCGCTGTTCCCCCTTGATATCAATAAGGCAGACAAAGCCATGCTACTGCGCGTACCCGGCATTGGCCTCAATTCGATCAATAAGATAATGGAGGGGCGTAAGTTTGGCCAGCTCACATGGGATCATTTGAAAAAGATGGGCGTAGCTATGAATCGCGCCAAGCATTTCATCACTTGCGCCGGTCTCTCTGAGCCGACCAAAGATCTGACGGAAATGCAGATCAAGGGGCTTATACTATCCGGCTCTTCCGGCAAGTTTCTGTTGCATCAAAAGCAATTGAGTATTTTCTGATGGACGTGCTGGTTTATGATAAAACTTTTGAGGGTTTCCTCTCGGCTGTATTCTACGTCTACGAGTACAAACTGATGGACGTGCATATCTGCAAAGAACCACCTACGACTGTCATGTTTGGCAATACGATCCGTATAGATACCGATGAGGCCAAAGCTAAACGCGTATGGTCTGGTCTTTCCAAAAAGCTTTCGCGCGAAGGCCTTCAATCGATTTATCACGCCTACCTGGCTGATACACTACAGGAGGAGGACACGATGCTGGCCTACATTCGTCATGCGCTATCCAGTGATCGGAATATTGAGAAGGACTACTCCCACTTTGCTGTACTGCGTATGCAGCGCGTAGACCGCATGGTACACCGCGAGCGCCACCGGATGAAAGCCTTCATACGCTTCAAACTGACTAAGGATAACATCTTTTACGACGGCATCGAGCCGGACTTTAATGTGATCCCGCTCATACGCGAGCATTTCGAGAAGCGCTATGCCGACCAGCAGTGGATCATTTATGACCTCCGCAGGGGTTTTGGTATTTATTACAACCTGAAAACCGTTGAGACGATCACAATTACCTTTAGCGAAGGCAATCAGGGCTCTGACAGCCTGCTATGGATGGATCAGAATGAATCGTTGTATCAGACCCTCTGGCAGCAATATTTCAAGAGTACCAACATAGCCAGCCGCAAGAACATGAAGCTGCACATTCGCCATGTGCCAAAGCGCTATTGGAAGCATCTGACGGAGAAAGGATTTTCTGAGTGAGGGCTTCGTTCCGGAAAACAGAATGCCCGGTACGAACCGGGCATTCTGCGAGAATTATTGTATCGTGTTTTACCGGATCAGTGTCACGGTACCACTCAGGTGTACGGTCTTCTGCACATGATTTTCCAAACCGCTAAACTCCAGCATGTACGTATAGACCTCCAGTGGTTGAGGTTCCCCTTTGTACGTACCATCCCATTTTGCATTCAGAGAGGTACTTTCAAAGATGAGCTGTCCCCACCGGTTGTAGATGCGCATGAGCAGTGAGGTAGGATTCTGGCACTGCATGATAGGGCCGTAGGAGTCATTGCGTCCGTCCCCGTTAGGAGTGAAGGCATTGGCCATGACGATGCGGCACTCGCAGTCCTGGAAGGCTACGATCACAGAGTCACTCAGCGCCCCGCAGAGATTTGTCACATCTACATGGTAGAGTGTGCTACCTGCGCCTGCAGGATCAGCCGTGATATACACTATAGGAGTGGTGGCGCTGATACCGGTCCACTGATAGGCGGTAGCATTGGCAGTGGTGGCATCCAGTGTCACAGTATCGCCGGTGCACGGCGAGAGGCTGTCAGGTAGGGTCAGTGTACCCAGCACAGCGCGCGCACCGATAGTGATACTGGTCGTGCCTGAGCAGCTACCGGCTGTCACCGTCACAGTGTAGGTGCCATCTGTAGCACTCAGTGTAGGCTGTGTAGATCCATCGCTCCATACATAGGCGGTAGCGCCTGCGGTGGTAGCATCGAGTGTGACTGTAGTGCCGGGGCATACCGCAGTATCAGTACTGGCGATCACCGGCGCAGGATTAGGCAGCACAGTAGTGGTCACCGGCGCAGATGCTGCACTCTGGCAGCCCAGCTGCGTAGTGACTACAGTGAAAGTCCCGGAGGTCGAGACGGCAATAGTCGTTGTCGTAGCACCGTTGCTCCACAGGTTGCCTGTGGCCGCGCTGCTGGTCAGTGTCACACTACCGCCCTGGCAGAAAGTGAGCGGCCCGGAGGCTGTGATGGCAGGCGTAGCCGGTATCGGATTTACAGTGACCACTGCTGCTGCAGAGGCCGGGCTGGTGCATCCACCTGATGTTTCTGTCACGGTATAGCTGCCGGCTGCATAGACTGTGATGCTTTGTGTAGTAGCACCTGTGCTCCAGGTATTACCGCTGGTGGCGCTGCTCGTCAGCACCACGCTATCTCCCTGGCAGAAGGTCAGAGGTCCGCCACTGATGGTCGGTGCCGTTGGTCCGCCGTTTACATTTACTGTGACACTATCTATATAGGTGCAGCCTTTGCTGTCTGTGATGGTCACGATATACAGCCCGCCATTCAGTCCGGTGATGGTCGCAGAGGTTTGTGCATTGTTCCATGCATATGTATAGCCGCCATTGCTACCGCTCACGGTCACGCTCGCGGTACCATTGCTCACGCCGCAGTCTGCATTGGTAGAGGCATGAGATACGCTGTATGGTGTAGGTTGCGTCACTGACACAGTCACGGTGTCTGCGCAGCCTGCTCCATCGCTTACTATGGCTGTATAGGTCACCCCTGGCTGCAGGCCATATGCGCTGTCGGTAGCGGCACCGCTGATACCGGCTGCAGGTGTCCATGCGTAGGCGAGTGGTGCCGTACCGCCACTTACATTGATGTGTGCAGAGCCATCATTAGCACCATTGCAGCTCACATTGATGGTCGTGCCTGTAGTTGCATTCACGGCAGGTGATACTGTCACGGTACTGCTGCTGGTGGCGGTGCAACCATTGGCGTCAGATACACCTACGGTATAGGTGCCTGCTGGTAGGTTGGTCCTCGTAGCTCCCAGTGCAAGATCTGTCCATGCATATACATATCCCGGCGTGCCACCTGTAGCGGTGATCTGTATCTGGCCGTTGCTCTGGCCGCAGGTAGCGTTGGTCACTGCGGCGGTCAGGCTCAGGGCGGAGGCCGGCTGGCTGATATTGAATGTCACGATACCTGAGCATCCTGCCTGGTCGTCTACGGTCACAGAGTAGGTGCCTGCTGCCAGGCTCGATGCAGATGCGGTGGTGCTCACGTTTGGAGACCAGGTGTACACATATGGTGTGGTGCCGCCTGATGCCGTGACCTGAGCAGCGCCCGTAGTGCCTCCATAGCAGTTGACATTGGTCTGGGAACCCTGCGATACACTGAAGCCACTCGTAGAAGCTATAGATCCTGACGTGGCGAAAGTACAGCCATGCGCATCGGTCACAGTGACATTATAGGTGCCCACGCCGAGATTGCTGGCAGTGGCTGTAGTGCTGACATTGGGAGACCACACGTAGGTGTAGCCCGACGTGCCGCCGGCCGGCGTGATAGTGATCTGACCTGTACTGCTGCCGCAGCTCGTAGCGGTAGTAGCTGCTGTGGCAGAAAGCGCCGACGCAGGCTGTGTGATAGTGAAAGAAGCAGATGCACTGCATCCGCCGGCATCTCTGACTGTCACGGTATATGTGCCAGCAGTGAGCCCCGTAGCAGAATCGACAGTGCTGCCACCGGCAGACCAGGTATAGGTCAGCGGTGCGGTGCCACCTGTCACGGTCACATGGGCCACCCCATTGCTGCCGCCGTAGCAGCTCACATTGGTCTGCGGCCCTGTAGCTGCCGTCACCGGTGTGGAGACAGCGAGTGTAGCACCTGTAGTGGCCGTGCAGCCGTGGCTGTCTGTCACGGTGATGCTATATGTATTTGGCGCGAGATTCAGCGCGGAGTCTACACTGCTCACATTCGGTGACCAGCTATAGGTATAGGCCGGAGTACCACCGGTAGCGCGGACCACTATTTTCCCATTATTGTTTCCACAGGTAGGTTGCGTGGCAGTATTGGTCAGTGCAAGTGCCGTAGCTGGCTGGGCGATCGTAAATGATGCTGTGCCTGTACAGCCATTTGCATCTCTCACAGTCACGGTATAGGTGCCAGCACTGAGATTGCGGGCAGAGTCTGCAGTACTCACGTTAGGAGACCAGGTGTAGGTGACCGGCGCTGTAGCTCCCGATACAGTCACGTGTGCCACGCCATTGCTGCCACCATTGCAGCTTACGTTGGTCTGCGGCCCTGCGCTCACTGTGATAGCGGAGGCTGATGAAACGGTAGCCGCCACTACGGTCGAGCAGCCATTGGCATCTGTCACGGTCACACTATAGTTGCCTGCCGCAAGGTTGGTCGCTGAGTCGGTAGTGCT
>JAFDYP010000555.1 GCA_018267355.1 Bacteroidota bacterium | reverse complement strand
TGAAAACCTCTACGGCACGGTAGTATGTCACGCGCTGATAGGCTTCCTTCATGGTAGGAGTCATAGCAGGCAGGCCCTCCATGATCTTGTAGGCCTTCTCGTAGTTCTTTGTTTTGATCAGTACATTGGCCAGTATCTCATTAGACTCATCTACATAGCGCCCCTGAGGATTATCTTTCAGGTAGGTCTCCAGTGCAGTGATGGCATCAGAAGTGTTGTTTAGCTCAAAGGACAGCTTGGCATATTGGAATAGAGAGGTCTGCTTGATCTCATTGTCAAAATCCATCGTGCTCGCAGACTGGAAGGCGCTCCGGGCCTTATCCTTCTGGCCCAGGTGCAGGTAGCAGTCGGCGAGGGCATAGGTAGAGTTCTGCCCCATCTTTTCATTGAGCAGGTTGAGTTGTACGAGGTTGGCCACAGCCTTCTCATACTGACCGAGATGATACTGGCTAAAGCCCAGCTCGTAGATGTCCTCCTTGCGTACCTTTTGATTTCTGGCGACAAACTCCTCCAGCAGCGGTAGCGCATCAGTATAGTTATTGAGTTGAAAATAAGACTCGCCGAGCAGGTGCTTCATCTCATCCTGATACATGATCTCGGTATTGCCAAGGTTCTGCTTGATGTAGGAGATCGTATGCTCGTATTCTTTATTGAGGAAGTATATCTGTGACAGGTAATAAGGTATGACAGAAGCATACATCTTTGAGTCCTGTATAGCGGTGAAGCTTTTCAGTGCTTCGTTGTAGTTCTTCTGATAGAAGCAAATAAATGCGTAGTAGTAATTGGCAGGGTAAAAGTATTTGCCATCCTCGTCTTTGATCTCACGGAAGAGCGGCTTGGCCTCATCAAATTTCTTTTTGATAAAGTAGCTATAAGCCAGGTCAAACTTGTACTCTATGAGTTGAGAAGGGCTGAGGTCTTCGGTATTTACTTTGGAAAACCACTCAGAGGCGTCTGCATATTTCTTATTCTGGAAATAATACTTGCCCAGGTAGAAGTAAACGAGCCGGCGCTTGTCAGTCTCGTGGTATTTTTTGTAATAGTCCTGTAGCAGTACCTCTGCGTCTTTATCATTGGCCTCAGCGGCGCATGCAGCTATGTAGAACTCAAGATTCTGCAGTGTGACCTGGTGCACATTGTCTGATGCATGCCGGTTTACTTTATATATTTCTTCGAAACGCTGACGGGCTGAGAGGTAGTTCTTCTCGTTGAAAAGCTCCAGGCCATCCTGGTAGGCTTTCTGCGGATCACTATAGACCATCGTACGCTGCGCAGATGCTGCAGAGCAGGCCAGAAGGAAAACAGATATGAAGAAAAGTATCTGACGCATGGATTAATTACACAATGCCAATCGTTTGCACATATCAAACAACAGCAATCTAAGTACCTATTACTCCATACAAATTTAACTTTAAGGATTAAGCGCCAGTCTTATATAAAACCTTTTCTATCCACAGCAGGGATAGGCTGTCTATTTTAAAAAACGGGAATCGGTGAATATTAGTATTTAAGAGTTTTGCGGGGAGCTATTTGCTGCGTGCCTTGAAGGACCAGGTCACCTTAAATTGCGCTACGATCTCCCCATCCTTATTGCGGCCTGTGGAGGTGCATACATAGGTGCGGCCCTCGCCGGTCGCTACGCACTCCTCTATCACTTGTAGCATTGGCCCGCCATCCTCACAGGTAAAGACGGTCAGCCCGGTAGCCTTTTTTACAAACTGGCTCTCCAGATTGGTGACCAGCATGGAGACAGATGGCTTTGCGTTGTGCGTATGCATCATGGCTATCATACCGCTGCTCATCTCTGCCGCCATGGCCAGCACGGCAAAATAAGTGGAGCGGAAGGGATTCTGATTCATCCACCGGTAAGGAACTGAGATAGCGCAGCGCTCGGGAGTAAACTCTACTACCCTAAGCCCTGCCAGGAAGCCCATGGGCAGGCTCTTTAGCAGAAAGAGGTTAAACATGAGCTTATTCTGTACCAGGGCGCGATACTTTTGCGACTGCTCGGTATTATTGGCGCGGAATGATTCTACTAGCGTGGCTGACATGATGCTTGGATTGATAGTTTAGGAAATGGGTTGGGGTTCATAGGCGGCAATGCGATCGCGGGTATATTGTGGTACCAGGACAGAGCCCTGAGCACGATAATCATACGTGACTACCACCGATGACCCACGGCTTACAAGGATTTTGCGATCTTCATACTCATTGACTATGATGTATTGCAGCTCTATACTCTTGGTGCCTATCCTGGTGGTACGTGTGTAGATATATGCCGGATCGAGATAGAGCAAGGGGCGGAAATAGTCGATCTGGTTATTGGCCAGTATGATACCGTCTTTGGTCCAGTCCCACTGGCAGGCTTCATGAAAATAGTGCGCGCGAGCCTCCTCAAAGTAGGTCAGGTAAATAGCATTATTCACGTGGCCGGCCTCATCCAGATCATTCCACCGTTTTGCTATGCGCATACGGAATCTGAACTGTCTGAGTATCTCTTCTATATTTTCCATACTGCGAAAGTAGCAGAGTAATGAGAATACAAAAGTGAATCTCAATCTAAATCCATCGTACGCTATTTCATCGACTTATGTTTGGTACCTCTTCAAACTGCGTTCGGCAAATCGACTTCTGTTTGAATAGTTTTTTGCAGATTTGAAGCAGATGAGTGACGATAGGATACATGAGTATATAGTGGTGGGTACGGGGCTATCAGGAGCGCAGGCAGTGGAGACGCTGCTAGATGCCGGCCGCGAGGTGCTGCTGCTGGATGTAGGCTATCGCGATGAAAGCAATGTCCGTTTCCCGGATGAAGACTTCATCTCTATCCGTCAGAACCGCACGGACCAGGAGCACTTGTGGTTGGGTAATAATTACGAGGGTATACCCTGGGAGCGCATCAAGACCGGTGCACAGCTCACACCGGGTCGCAAATACATGGTAAAGGGATTGGACCGCTGGATCGGCCTGCTGTCTGAATCTTTCTTCCCCTATGAGTCACTTGCCTACGGTGGCCTGGGCAATGCCTGGGGAGCGGGCTGCTATATGTTTTCTGAGAAGGAATTTCAGAAGATGGGTATAGACAGGAGCCTCTTTCTGAATAGCTATCAGAAAGTAGCGGATAGGGTAGGGGTGACGAAACCGGATGCAGATGGAGAGCCATATTCGCTCCAGGGAATAACGGGCCTGCTGCCGGCGGTAAAACCAGAGCGAAGTATTCAGAACGTTTACGATAAATACAAAGCCAATAAAGCAAAGTATAATGCGAAGGGCTTCTACGCCTCTACGCCATGTGTGGCTATCACTACAGAGGCTCGTGGTGACCGTAAGGCATTTCAGTATGAAGACATGGAGTTCTGGCATGACAATGCCAAGTCTGTGTATCGTCCGTGGGTAGCCTTTGATAAACTACTACAACGGCAAAATATCACGGCTGTGTGGCGTAAGCTCGTGCTGAGATATGAAGAGAGGGAAGACCACACCGTAGTCTATACTATAGATGTAGATAGTGGTGAGGAGCATACCTATAAATGTAAGAAGCTGGTACTGTGCAGTGGTGTACTCGGTACTGCGCGTATCGTACTGCGCTCCACAGATAAGCGTGCCCGCCTGCCCCTGCTCTGCAATCCCTACGCCTATGTACCGATGCTCAACTGGAGCCGCCTGGGCAAAGTGCCCGAGCAGCGCAAGAATGGCATGGGACAGCTGGTATTATACTACGACAGGCTGAAAGATAACTCTGACGTATCTATGGCCGCGCTGTTTACTTTCCGGCAGTTGCTGCTGTTTCGTTTGGCGAAAGAGACACCGTTGAATTTTGCCGATGCAAGGCTGTTACAGCAATACCTGATGCCTGCCTTTGTCATAGCAGGCATCCATCACTCAGAGCAATATGGAGATAGGAAATATGTAGAGCTGCACCGCGATAATCTTTCACCGACAGGTGATAAATTATTTGCTGAATATGTCCTCAGCGGTGCTGAAGAGCAGGCGGTGAAGGAAAAGGAGAGCGCTTTCTTCAGCACGTTGCGCGGTATGGGCTGTATGCCCATTAGCAGGCTCAATCCGGGTAATGGCTCCAGTATCCATTATGCGGGTACGCTGCCTTTCTCTGAGGAGGGAAAGACTTTCACTACAGCTATAGATGGGCGCCTGCATGGTACACGGTCTGTATTCATAGCAGATGGTTCTTCTTTCCGTTTCCTGCCTGCCAAAGGGATTTCTTTTACCTTGATGGCAAATGCAGAGCGTGTGGCGGCTAATTCATTGACCGCTGACGCGCAAGCGATCAAAATACAGATGCAAAATGCCGCGTCTCTCCGGGATCAAAATAAGAAACGAATGAAGATAGCCGTCACAGGTGCTACAGGGTTTGTAGGCGGGGAGCTGGTCAGGTACCTGACCGCTGCCGGCCATGAGGTGATCAAACTACAACGACGCACGGCCGGAGCGCCTGATGAGCGTTTCTATGACCTGCGCAGTGTGGACTCCATACCTGACCTGACGGGCATTGATGCTGTAGTACATACTGCTTTTCTGAAATACGATAAAAAGAACCTGCCGGACTCTTCAGAGTTTAATATCCGGGGGGCACTGGCGCTGGAGAAAGCCTGCCATGCAGCAGGAGCGAAGTTTGTCTTTCTCTCCACTATGTCAGCGCATAGCGAAGCGATATCACGCTACGGCAAGCATAAATATGACATAGAAAAGTTGCTCGATAGATCAAAGGACCTGATCCTGCGCCTCGGCCTGGTGGTAGGGCGCAAGGGACTATTTGATACGATCAAGACGGCTATCAGCAAGGGGGCCTTCATCCCTCTGGTGGGTAGCGGCAGCCAGCCTATACAGACCATAGCCGTCACAGATGTCTGCCGCATCATAGAGAAAGCTATCACCGGGAATGTAACGGGTTCCTACATCATAGGTACAGAGCGTGTCTATACGCTGAAGGATCTCTATGCCGCTATAGCTGTAAGGCTGGGCAAGAAGCCAACATTCGTATCGGTACCGTATGGGTTGGTGAGCCTGGCACTCGGCACAATAGAGACGCTGCGCATACCATTCAACGTGTCTCAGGAAAACCTGCTGGGTCTGAAGCAACTTAAAGCGTTTGAGACAAAAGATGACCTGCAGAGGCTCGGTGTATCTGTTATGGATATGGATGAGACATTAGATAAATTATTTGACAAGCAATGAGTGACTATCAGATCGGCCAGACCACTACAGATGGTGCCGGCATACTGGGGGCAGCTGGCCTGCTCAGGGAGGTCTTTGGCAAGCCGGAGCTTTTCACAGCGGAATATGTGAAATGGCAGTATGCGGACAATCCTGATGGCGCTATCGTCGGTTTCAATGCTTATGACGGAGAGACACTGGCAGCCCACTACGTGACCCAGCCAATGCAGGCCGTGATAGATGGGCAGAAGAGACGCGGACTGCTTTCGCTCAATACGGCGACACTCCCTGGCCATCAGGGCAAGGGCCTGTTCGTGAAACTCGCCGACCGGACATATCAGTATGCGGCAGAGCAGGGATATGATTTTATAGTAGGCGTGGCCAATCAGAACAGTGTGCATGGATTTACGAAGAAGCTCGGATTTCAGCTCGCGGGGCAACTGCACGCCCTGCTGGGTATGGGTACCCTGCCATATACAGATGACCTGAGCAGCTACTCGTACTATAAGGACTGGAGCCCGGAGGCACTGGCGTGGCGCCTGCGCAATCCTGTCAATAAATACGGGGTGTGTACGGCAAAGGCAGTGACAGTATCATCGGCTACGGCCTATCCTGCTATCAGCGCAACACTAGGGCGTTTTGATAAAAAAAGGTACCAGATAAATCCTTGTCCTCCTTCGTTTTCGATGTTAAATCTCTGGATCGGG
>JAFDYP010000554.1 GCA_018267355.1 Bacteroidota bacterium | reverse complement strand
GGAGCAAGGCTGCGCGTGCAGGGAGGTTCTCCTTACACCCCTTACAATATAGCCTACTCTACGCTGATACCTGTCTATACCGCCAATCCGACCGGGGTGTTTGACTACAATAAGCAAAACTCCCTGAGGCTGCCGTGGTTTCATCAGCTGGATGTGCGTGTGACCAAGAAGTGGTACCTCAAATCGCTGGCGGTGGAGCTATACCTGGATATACAGAATGTCTACTACTACAAGCAGAAGCAGCAAGACTTATTTACTATCAAAAGGGATGCTGCGGGCCAGCCCATTGTAGACCCAGCAGATCCTACACGTTATGTGCCTAACCTGCTGGCCAATAGTAGCGGTGTACTACAGCCAGGGCTCGGTCTCATCATCAGTTACTAAGAAGGGGAGGAGCGCCTACCACTCTATAGGCTTGCCATCGCGAAAGAAGCCCCCACTCGGGCCATCTGCGCCGATGGTAGCGGCCCACACGATACTTTTGGCACCATCGCTCACAGGTCGGGCGCCATACGCTTCGGTACCTTCATAGGTAGCTGTAAAGCCGGGGCATACGGCATTTATTTTGATGGGTGTATTCTCCAGTTCTTTGGCCATGTGGATGGTCAAAACATTCAGAGCGGCCTTTGTCATACTGTAGACAGGTACTGCTCCGGGCTGCGCAGTGAGGCCAAAGGCTGGATCGTGAAAGGAACCTGCTCCGCTCGATACATTAACGATGCGCGGGCTGCTACTTTTCAGGAGCAAAGGGGCAAATGCCCGGATCATGCGCCAGGCACCCAGCAGATTGATATCAAAGGCCTGGTGTACAAATGCCGGGTCGGTTTGCATGGAATGGTTACCCTGATCATAGTAGGCACCGGCATTATTGATCAATACGTCTATTTTCTCGTAGTCATTCTCTATGATCCTGCACAGGGAGTCTATGCTGGCGGGGTCGGTCACGTCCAGTTGCTCGGCCTGCAGATTGGCGGGGCCTGCCAGTAGTTTAGCCTGATATATGTCCCTGGCGGTGATGATCACATAATACCCCAGGCCGGAAAGCTGCCTGGCTGTCTCATAGCCCAGGCCAGTCTCGCGGCTCACTCCTGTGATCAATGCTACTTTCATCGCACGCTGGCTTATGACTGTAGGTAACAACATGCTCGTCCCAAAGGTTCGTTTGTTAAATTTTATTTCGGCGAACCTTTTCATTATCCCTTTGTTCTCACGGTATAAAGCTATTTATGGCTAGTATTGCCACTCATATGAAGAGAAGTATCTCTGACATCCGGCTACAGGTCGTGACCGTAGTGCTGGTGGTGCTGCAACTGGTGGGTATCATAGGCCTGCACAGTGTCGCATATGGCTCGTGGTTTGAGCAGATAGCGTGGGTGAATATGATCATCAGCTTTGTACTGGTGCTGGGTATGTACGGCAGGTGGTCCGGACTGCAGATAGTCTTTGCCGGTGTGGCGCTGATGGTGGCCATGGCAGCAGAGATCATAGGGGTGCAGCGTGGCTGGCTCTTTGGAGACTATCATTATGCTGGTATAGCAGGTCCTTGGCTACTAGGTGTGCCGCTGGTCATAGGGCTGAACTGGGTACTGCTGTCTATATGTACCGGCACACTCGCCGCGGCCTTGTTTCATCATACTGCCGCGCGGATCATCGCCGCAGCACTACTCATGGTAGGTATAGATTTACTGCTCGAGCGTTTTGCCACGGCGCACCACCTGTGGGTATGGGAGCACGGAGGCATACCACCGCTGATGAACTATGTGACATGGGCCGCGGTAGCTGTGGTGCTGCAGTGCCTGTATATAGCTCTCTGGCGCGATCACGGTAATAAGGCAGCTATCATCTACCTTATAGTTCTGTCCTTATTTCTGGTGGCCGATGTATGCTTTGCACATAGGCCTATGTATATGAGCGCATGGAACTATGGGCAGCCTATGACTATTTTTGATCACATAGCGGGAATGATATAATGGGGCAATATTCGATCAAGGATGTAGAGGTACTATCAGGTATCAAGGCGCACACGCTCCGTATCTGGGAGAAGCGCTATGACTTTCTGAAGCCACAGCGTACTGATACCAATATCCGCTACTATGATGACTACCAGCTTCGGCTGATACTCAATATCAGCACGCTTAACCGCAAGGGATTTAAGATATCGCGCATAGCGCATATGAGCGAGAAGGAGCTGAACGCAGAGATCCTGCGCAGCACAGACGAAGAAGATACCGATGACCAGACCGACCGGCTGATCCGCGCCATGATAGACTTTGAGGCAGATGCCTTTGAGAAAGTGATCAACCAGCTCACCAATAAGTTTGGTTTTGAAGATACCTGTGTGCGATTATTTTTCCCTTTTATGATGCGTACGGGAGTACTATGGACTGCAGGCACTATACGCCCGGCGCAGGAGCACTTTGTCACTAACCTGCTCCGCCGGAAGCTGCTCGCTGCTATAGACAGAGTGCAGACACCCCGCAAACCGGATGCAAAGCGCTATGTCCTCTTCCTGCCCGAAGGCGAGAATCATGAGGTGCTACTTTTATTCTCCGAGTACCTGCTGCGGCTGCGTGGCCAGCAGGTGGTCTATCTGGGTAGTAACGTGCCTATAGAGGACCTGGTATACGTGCGCGATGCTTTCCAGCCGGATGTGCTGGTCACCTATATTTCTATAGAGCAGGAGACCATGAGTACCAGAGACTATCTGCACCGCCTGGCAGAGATGTATCCTCATACACGTATCCTGGCCGGAGGTGCCCGTCTGGCCCAGCCGGAGCTGGCACTGGCGGCGCACATCACGGTGGTCAACTCTGTGCCTGCGCTCAGGGAGGCTATTTCCTGAGTTTTTCCCCCAAAAAAGCCTTTTATTTTAGTGTGCTGACTTTCAAGCAATTGAATGGGTTAATCCATTTTGTTTATTTTTTTTAATAAAAAACTAAACAAAATGGATTTTATCTGTTTAAGTTTGTATTGCAAAAGTTAAACAAAATGGAATTTGCAACGCAACTTTTACAGTACGAGCCCAACCTGAAGTCATTGGCTTTTTACCTGACAGGCAGCGCTACGCGCAGCGAGGACCTGATACAGGAGACCTATTACCGCGCCCTGCGCAATGAGGACAAATACCAGCAAGGCACCAACCTCAAGGCCTGGCTGAGTACTATCATGCGCAACATTTTTATCAACGACTATCACAAGAAGAAAGTCGTGCAGCCTATAGGAGACGGCGACCGCGAGGTGCGCGAGACCTACCGCACAGAGGTCAACGGTTCCTACAGAAACTTCCTCTCTCAGGAGATCAGCCATGCCATGGAGACAGTCAATAGCGACTTCACGAGGCCATTCCTCATGTATTTCTCCGGCTTTCAGTACCAGGAGATAGCTGAGCAACTGCACCTGCCCATCGGTACCGTAAAAAGCCGCATCCACTCTGCACGGAAGGAATTGCAAACCCGCCTGCGTGCAATGGGCATAGAAAATGCAGCGTATCTTAACTAACCTCATTATGGGAAAAGTCCAACACGTGATCGTCATAGGTTCGGGATTTGCCGGACTCAGCGCAGCCAGTACACTGGCACAGCAGGGATACCGTGTGACCATACTGGAGAAGAATGAGCAGCCCGGTGGCCGTGCCAGGCTATACCATGAGAAGGGGTTCACCTTTGATATGGGGCCTAGCTGGTACTGGATGCCCGATGTATTTGAGGACTACTATCGCCAGTTTGGGCGTACTGCATCAGACTTTTACGATCTGAAAAGGCTCGATCCATCCTACAGGGTCTTTGCTACCGAGGGCGCCGGGGCCGATGTGCCTGCGGCGTATGACAGCCTCATCGTGTTTTTTGAAAGCCGCGAAAAGGGAGCTGGAGATAAGCTGAGAGCCTTTCTGGATGAGGCAAAGGTAAAGTACGATATAGCCATGAGCGACCACGTACACCGCCTGAGCGACTCTATCACAGAGTTCTTTGACCTGAGCACGCTGATGGGTACTACCCGCCTGCAGATGTTCCACTCGCTGAAGAAGGTGATCCGGTCTAAATTTAAAGACCCGCTGCTGGTGAGTATTCTGGAGTTTCCGTCGCTCTTCCTCGGCGCTACGCCTGAGACCACCCCCGCGCTCTATAGCATGATGAACTATGCCGACCTGGTGCTCGGTACCTGGTATCCCATGGGCGGTATGTATGAGATCATACGCGCCATGGTGCGCATAGCAGAGGAGCAGGGCGTAGAGATTATCACTGGCTCAGAGGTGACCGGTATAGACGTGACTGATGGCAAGGCCACAGGCGTCATCTGCGGTGCCGTGCGCTATAAAGCAGATGCTGTGATAGCCACCTCAGACTACCACTACACCGAGCAGGCGCTGCTACCGGCTCAGTACCGCCGCTATGATGAGCAGTACTGGGATGACCGCACGATGTCTCCCTCTGCACTGATCTACTACCTGGGCGTAGACCGCAGGCTACCGGGCCTGCTGCATCACAACCTGTTCTTTGACGAGGACTTTGCGGTGCATGCCAGAGAGATATATAGCGACCCGCGGTGGCCGTCGGCACCGCTTTTCTATGTGTGCGCACCGTCTGTGACAGATGCCGGTGTAGCGCCTGAGGGCAGTGAAAACCTCTTCCTGCTCATGCCACTGGCACCCGGACTGGAAGACACTGAGGAGATGAGGGCCAAATATTTTGAGATCATGATCTCACGGCTGGAGCAGCGCATCGGGCAACCTTTCCGCGACAGGATCGTTGTACAAAGGAGCTACTGCATCCGCGACTTTGAGAGCGACTACCATGCCTACAAGGGCAATGCCTACGGCCTGGCCAATACCCTGATGCAGACCGCGATACTGAAGCCTAAGATGCGCTCTGCCAAGGTGAAGAACCTGCTCTATGCCGGCCAGCTCACCGTGCCGGGACCGGGTGTGCCGCCCGCCATCATCTCCGGCCAGATAGCGGCCCGAGACCTGATGAAACAACTATCGAAACCCAATACACTCACTAAAACTACTTCTCATGTTTAACCTATTCGTCAAAACCAGCGCTGCATGCAGCAAGCTAGTGACCCAGGCCTACAGCACCAGTTTCTCACTCGGTATCCGCACACTGCATCCGCGCCTGCGTGATGCGATCTATGGTATCTACGGCATGGTGCGCTATGCAGATGAGATAGTTGATACGTTTCATGATTTTGACAAGAAGGCGCTGCTGGCCAAGTTTAAGGCAGACACTTATGAAGCTATCCGCGATGGTATCAGCCTCAATCCGATCCTGCAAAGTTACCAGCTGGTAGTGAACCGCTACCATATACCGCTGGACCTGACGGAGGCCTTCTTCCGCAGCATGGAGATGGACCTGTATGAGACAGCCTACGGCCGTGAGGGCTACGAGGAGTATATCTATGGCTCTGCCGAGGTGGTAGGGCTAATGTGCCTCTATATTTTCACCGAGGGTGATAAGGATATGTATGCCAGGCTGGAGCCATCGGCACGTGCGCTGGGAGCGGCCTTTCAGAAGGTCAATTTCCTGCGCGATATGGGCAGCGATTTTGACGAGCGTGGCAGGGTGTACTTTCCCGGTATAGACTTTGCCCGTTTCGGCGATGCGGCCAAGCAGCAGATAGAGCAGGAGATAGCACATGACTTTGCGCTGGCCCTGGAGGGCATACGCCAGCTGCCGGTAGGGGCGCGGGGGGGCGTGATGCTGGCATATAAATATTACATGAGGCTCTTTGCGCGTATACGCCACACGCCGGCCAGCGTGATCAGCACAGTACGCATACGTGTACCTGATATGGAGAAGCTGCTGCTGCTCTGCGTGACGCTGACGGGTGAGTCAGTGAAGAAGGCCTTTGGCCCCTCAGAGAGCCACCATATGCCGGACTACCACCAGGCAGCGTAAACGCCGGCCATTTTGCCTGTTGTATATTACCAGTAGCCACTTGTAAGATACGCTCGACCCCGCGCAACTATCCGTGTGGATAAACGGTACATACCGGAAATATCTCACACATGGAGCCCCTCATAGATATCCTG
>JAFDYP010000553.1 GCA_018267355.1 Bacteroidota bacterium | reverse complement strand
CTGCCCTATGAAATGCTGACTACGTACTATGATCTGACACCCTCATCAGGAGCTCCGGATACGATACCCGCAGCACATATACCAGTGTAGGACCTGACGGCTTTGGTTTATTAGTGCAGGAGCTGGCACCACATAAAACTATGGCCAGCAAAAGGATAGATAGACGCCTCATAAATCAAATGGTTTAGAGGCACTAAGTAATAGAAATAATATGAATAATGATGTCCTACTTCAGCTCATCTATCTGAAACTGCGGGTAGCCTTCATTGCCCTGGTCATCGTAGAAGGTGCCTATAAAGCGCATCTTGTAATAGCGGGAGTCAGAGCGCAGCACATAGATATATGATGGCTTGATAGTATACCGACCGCTGGTGCCCAGGCCATAGAGCTTCCACTCATATCCTATATTATCCAGAGCGGGTGTAAACCTTGACGCGTCTACATTATTCAGTGTCAGGCTATCAAAATTAGAAGTAGAGTCCATAAAATAAGCAGCAGACTTATTAGGATTGGTCAGCACACCTGTCACTAGGTAGGGCAGGTTCTGGTCGGTAAAATATATACTGTAGCGGGTGAAGAGCATATCCCAGTTGGTATTGTCCGGCTCGAGGTCGCGCACCTGCTGGTCTGCAAATAGCAGATACACTTTATTGCGCCCAGACCTGCGCGGTACAGATACTTTGTGCTGGTCACTGCCATCAAGGTTGCTGAAAGTGACAGTATAGCTATTGCCCACGCAGTCTCCCATCTGCATTTTCTTAAAGCCTATATTATTGCCATCAGAGTCGGTACCGAGATTGAGCAGGTACACCTCGCCGGCAGAGACGCCATTGGTACCCCAGTCTCCTATCGCCCTTTGTGTGGGGAGTCCGGAGCCAAATTCTTCCTTCCAGCCATTGCTCAGCGTATCATTGAGGCTGGTCACATCCTGCAGGTTGTATTTGCCGGTGTGGCAGGCAAACATGAGTTTGGAGCCATTGATATAGACATTGTAGCTACCCGGCGCACAGTCAAAGGCCATGTCATACAGGAAGTGTGAGTTTGAGTCTACAAACTGGAAGGTCTGAGCATTGAAGTATAGCTGCTTGATATAGCCGGGGCCGATATGCGCGGTGAAAACATCCGGCCCATCATAGATCTTTGGCATAGGGATCGGCTTCTCCTTAAAGCAGGAAGACAGCCCTGCCACTGCTACGAGTAGCAGGCTCAGAGCGAACATCCGTACAGATCCGGATCTTATATTGAAACGCTTACGGGTCATTTCGCGAAGTGCAAATTTAAAGAAATAAAGAATGTGCGGCCCCAGTTTACCAGCGTGCTGCCACCACTGCTGCCATGGCCAAAGGCGATAGCGCCATTATTACCTACGTTAGTCACGTTCAGGAGATTTTTGCCACCACAGGTCAGCTGGATACGGTCTTTCCAGAAATCACGTGACAATGAGATATCCAGTCCATGAAAAGGACTGCGCGTACCTGTCTCTGATGAGTTGGTCAGGGAGTAGTTCAGCTTGCTGCCTGTGTATTTATAGTAGGCGCTCACCGTGATCTCAGCCTTAGGTATCTTGTACCGCGCCTGCAGGGCTATATCAGGACTGGCAAAGGATACCTGGCTCTGCACAGGCTGCAGCACCTCGGCATGGTACCAGATATAGTCAAAGGCCGCTGTGAGGGCCAGGCGCTGCCAGGCATACTCTGCGGTACACTCCGCACCGGCATTCATGTAGCTGTTGATATTGCCGTACTGATACGTGAGCGGATAGAGAGAGGCATCTACCAGTATGAAGTCTATTTTATTGCTGATCGTATTGAAAAATCCGGACGGCGTCAGTTTGAAATGATGCTTGCCCCTGTACAGCTGCTGGTAGCTGAAGGAAAGATTGACAGAATGCCCCTTCTCAGCTTTCAGCATTGAGTCACCATTCAGGTTGTGGTTTGAGTCGTGAAAATTGAAATACAATTCATACAAGGACGGAGCGCGATAGCCCATGCCATAGGCCGCCCGTACATTAAAGTATTTGGCAAAGTCATACTTCACGTTGAAGGAAGGAATGAGCGGGCTTTGAAACTTCGTATTGTAGCCAAACCTGAGCGCGGGCTGTATATCCAGCCCTATGACAGGGCGCCACCTCACACTGCCAAAGACCGCATAGTCTCCCATCTGGTGCTTGCCGCCGGCCAGGAGTGTCTGCGTGGTATACTCCTGAGAGATGTCCGTACCAAACTGGAAGCTGACCTTCTGATTGGCAGTGGTCAGGGTGTAGGTACCGCGCGCTACGATATCGTGATAGATAGAGGTATCCTGCTGCTCTGTCTTCAGCAGGCTCTCCTGCAGCGTCACGAGATCCTTCTTGTAATAGTTGTAGAATCGCACAAAGCCAGTGTATGACACCATGAGGTTCAGCTCTGAGAAGCCCTTGATAGGTATGGTGCCAAACACCGTAGCCTGGGGCCGGTATACCAGCGAGTGGTCATCATAGGCGTAGGTGGTATTAGGCTCCAGGTTGCCCCGGTTCAGCATCAGCTCACGAAAGAAGGACAGCCGCGCCCCCACCCGGTACCGTCCCGAGGTGTACACATACTTTGCATTGGCAAAGTACTGCTCCTTTGGCAGCCAGTCTTTGTGCCTTGCGGTATCTACGGCAGAGTAGCCGCCAAAGAAATTGCGCCCGCCTGCTATGTAGAATTGCGACTTCTTGATATTGATGCCACCGTTCAGCTCCATATTGTACTGGCCTACACTCTCATAGTATCCTTTGAGGTTTACCACATACTTCTCTTTCTGATTGGTTTTGGATATGAGGTTGATCACGCCGCCCATCGCATCGCTGCCATAGATAGCAGACATGGGCCCCTTGATGATCTCTACGCGCTCGATATTGGAGAGGTTGATCTGGCTCACGTCCAGGTTGCCATTGATACGGCCCACCACAGGTACCGCATCTACCATGATCTTGACTCCCTGGCCTGATATACCCTGCAGGCTGATACCGCTGCCAAAGACAGCATCCTGTGTCAGGTTTACATTGAGGCTGCCCTGCAGGGCCTCCTTGAGATTGGTGGCTCCTTTGGCCCGGAACTCCTTGTCTGTATAGACCTTCACATCATACACAGAGCTGCGCGCACTGCCCGCGGTGTACTGGCCGGTCACGACTACATCCTCCATGCTAGAGGTCGTACTGCGGATATAGTAGGAGCGGCTGCGCCCGTCATAGACGGTATCATATACGGGCAAATAGCCCAGGTGAGTGATGTATATCACGGCAGCACCGGCACAGCTTACAGTCAGCTGCCCTTTCTTATTGGTCACATCTGTCACGGGGGCAAAGTCTGACGTGCCCGATAGTGGCATGACCCTGACCACAGCGTCCGACAGCGGGTGCATATCCAGGCTATCATAGACACTCACAGTCAATGTATTGGACGCCATGATACGGCCTGAAAAGGTTATCAGGAAGCATAACAGTAGCGCATTACAAAACCGGGAATCAGTAATGGTCATATATCGGGGCCAAAGGTAAATCATACCCCTACTCTGACTGTCATAGAATTGTCACAAAGGCCATCAAACGCTTGAGTTTACTCAGCCATGACGATGACCCAGGTCATAGAGCCGTAGATGGCGAAAAGCTGCT
>JAFDYP010000552.1 GCA_018267355.1 Bacteroidota bacterium | reverse complement strand
TGTGCACAGATGTGAAATATCCACCGCTTTTCAACAAGTAAAGGAGTTTTAAGTACTTGTAATTTAAGTATTTGCGAGAAAAGGCGGGCGGATTTCACAACTTTTTGTGTATTAAAAGTCGTCTTGACTGAAACCCTCGCGGGACTCGCACATTAAAGTGCATTTCTTTCCCTAAAAATGATATATTTGAACATCACTAAGTTTTTCAATGAAAAGAATACTACTCGTAATCCTAGCCCTCTTTGCGCTCACTGAGGGATACAGCCAGGTGGGTATCAATATCCTGAACCCTGACTCCAGCGCTGTGCTTCAATTGGAATCCAACAAAAAGGGCCTCGGCCTGACGCGCCTGACCTCTGCGCAGATGAATGGTATCGTCAATCCGCTGAAAGGCCTGACGATCTTCAACACAGAGGATAGCGTGGTGGAATACTGGAACGGCGAATGCTGGCTCAAAGCATGGGAAAAGAACTGCTACTACTGCGACTTTCAGATGACGATCACGCCACCGGCTGATACGCTGGACCGTGTGGTAGATGACTCGATCTTTGCCACCGTCACCCTGTCTCACACGCACGGCACCGGCCAGATCAATACTACATGGACTGCCGTACCACCATCAGGTGTGCAGATCTACCAGCAGGGACCTAATATCATTGATACATCGGGCAGCTTCAACATAGTAGTGAAGGCGGACGTATTTGCCGGTAGTGGCAATGTGCCGATCCTGATCACGGCTTACTGCGGTGACCAGGTGCGCTTCGTGACCTACAACGTCTATATCAAGCCATGCGTGATAGTAGACATACCGATGGATGACTACAACTATGACGTGCAAAGCCGCAACTCTACGCTCCTGCCTCCAGGCGCCCGTGAGTGCGTGCTGCTGACAGTATATAGTGGCGTGAATGTACACTCAAACAATCCTGCACAACCGTCTCTGACCATAGGCAACCTCGATCCGCTGTCTATAGTGGGTATCACTAATAATGGCTCGATACTGGGCCGTGGCGGCGATGGCGGCGGTGTGACCACTACTACTGCGGGCGGCCAGGCGGGCGGCAATGGTGGCAATGCGCTGGACCTGACCACGCGTACTGTGATGCACAACTTTGGCCAGATCTATGGCGGCGGCGGTGGCGGCGGCTCAGTGGGCTACAGCTGGACCTCTCCGAGCATACCTATCATCGGCTCTATCTCCCTGGGCTTTGGCTCCGGTGGCGGTGGCGGCTCAGAAAACGGCCAGGGCGGTGCTACGCCATCTGGTGTATCACTGGGCTTCTACAGGGCGGGCAATGCTGCTACCAGCGGTGTGAACTCAGTGCCGGGACAAGGCGGCCAGATCACTACTACAATACCGATCTCTATCAGCGTAGCTACTATCAATATCACGCCAAACGTGGTAGGTGGCAACGGTGGTGCATTCGCACAGCCGGGTACGGGTACTACTTTCAACGTGAATGTGCAGATATGCGTATCGATACCATTCATCGGTACAGTATGCCCTGTAAGCCTGAACCTGCCTATCCCTACCGGTGGCGCACCGGGCACTCCGGGCCTCGCTGTGAAGCGTAACGGTAACCCAATGCAAGGCTTGGCAGATGGTATCTATAACTCATTCCAGGTGAAGGGCTCCGTAGCTCCGTAATCATTACTAAAACTCAAGAACAATATCATATCATGAAACTGAAACTAGCTATACTGCCTCTCTGCCTGATCGCGATGCATGCATTCGGATTTGAGGGTACTGTGAAGCAATCTGTGACAAACTTTAACGGCTCGGGCAGCAATGCCACCATGACCTGGTACATAGGCGCGGGTGCCTGCCGTATAGACATGACCATCATAGACAAGGAGCTGAAGGCTAACAATACGGTGCTGCTGATGAATCCCTCCAGTCAGTCTATCACAATGTACGAGACCAGCGGTACGGGTGAGAAGGTGTACTACCAGATGAATGCCTCTGCTGTGAGCGGCGATGCGATGAATATCATGGTCAATAAAACTACTGAGACAAAGAAGATAGGCGGCTACAACTGCGAGAAGTGGACCGTGATGAATAACGGTGGCACTTATGATGTCTGGATCACAAAGGACATAGACTTCAATGCTGCTCAGTACAAGGACTTCTTCAAAGGTAGTATGGAGATACAGGCGCTGGCACAGCAAGGTGTGAAGGGATTCCCGATGCTGACCGAATCCCGCACAGGCGCTAATGCATCTGTAACTAACACCGTGACGCCGGGTGCAGTATCTGCTGCCACGCTGAGCGTACCTGCTGAGTACAAGCTATTCAACCCGCAGGTATCTCCTAATGTGGCTGCTCCTAAGAAATAAGAGTCTAGGAGCAAGAGTCAAGACTTTAAGAAATAGCAAATGCCTCCCGACGGGGGCATTTTTGTTTTAAACAAGAAACAGTAGTGATTGAGTATATTGTAGTATGAGAAACGTAATACTGATAGTGGTCCTGTGCATGGCGGGTATGGGCTATGGGCAGAGTGAGCTACGGGAAATCAGTACCGGTGACCTGCAGGTATTTCGCATAGACACGGGAAAGCTGGCCACACATCCCTTTTCTATCCGCTATCCCAAGAGCTTCCGTATGGAGCGCGGGCATGGCAGGGTGCCTATGGTAGGCTTTCACCGCTACACGAGTCCGCTATACATCGCGGTGTGGGTGTGGGACCTGCAGCGGCCTGAAGATAGCATAGCGGCGTATAGCGATACCTCCACGCTACGCCACTACCACACCTCGTGGATGAACGCTCCACACCTACTGGCGGACAGCGTAGATACGATCAATGGCCGGGCCTGGCAGTACCATGAGTATACCGTGGAGACGGAGGCCAGAAAGGATCTGACCTGGTACTACAAACATGGTGCTTATAGCTGGCGGGAAGGTACCTACCGGATAGACGTGGTTTTCTCAATTTCACTTTATACTAATGCCATTCAGACAGCCAGTATTTTTGAAAAGTATAAGAGTGTATTCCGCAAGGAGATGGAGACTTTTGAATTTACCACCGGTAAAAAGTAGCACAGGTATTGGCAGAGTATTTGGATTCTGAAGAGTCTAAATCATCTGCTATGAGACCCATCTGGACAGGAGCTATCAGTTTTGGCCTGATCAATATACCGGTGAAGATATTCTCTGCGGTGCAGGAGAGCAATCTGGACCTGGATATGCTGGATAGCCGCGACCACGCGAATATCAAATACAAGCGCGTGAATGAAAAAACGGGGAAGGAAGTTCCCTTCAACCAAATCACTAAAGGCTACCTGTATAAGGACAAGTATGTGGTGCTGGAGGAGGCCGACTTCAAAGCTGCCGATGCCAAGAAGACGCAGACGATAGAGATACTGAGCTTTGCCGATCAGGCGGAGATAGATCCGATCTACTATGAGCAACCCTACTACCTGGCCCCGGATAAGTCAGGCACTAAGGCCTATGCGCTGCTGCGCGAGGCGCTGGAGGCATCGGGCAGGGTAGGGGTCACGACCTTTGTGATGCGCAATAAGGAGGCACTGGCGATACTGAAGCCATACGGCAGTGTGATCGTGCTGAACAGGATACGTTTTGACCAGGAGATACGGGATACGAAAGACCTGACGCTGCCTGCTCATATGAAGGGCAAGACGAAGGAGCTGGACATGGCCAATAAACTGATAGACCAGCTCACGGAGAAGTTTGACATCTCTGCCTACAAGGATACCTATACAGACAAGCTGCTGAAGACGATACATGAGAAGGCTAAATCGCCTAACAAGAAGGTGAAGGCAAAGCCTATGCGTGTGATACATAAGAAGGAGGAGGACGATGACCTGATGTCAATGCTGAAGGCGAGCCTGGGCGGGGGTAAGAGTGCGCCGGCTAAGCGGAGGAAGGCTTCGTGATTTTTTTCACACGAAGCACACTAAGAATGCCAAGGAATACATGGTCACCGCAGAGGCAGAGAGACGCGGAGAAATACAATGGATTCACTCTAAGACGCAAAGACGCGAAGGAATACAAGGAAGTTGAAGATTTCTTCGCTATTGCTCCGCCACGGCTGACAGGTCGCAAAGGAGTTGTTTTTTGCTTCGCTGCTGCTTATAAATGATCTGATTTATTTTAGTGTTTCCAGGGTCTTTAGTGCTTTCTTGAGGTCATTCCCTTTGGAGAGGACGCCTCCCCAGAGGTCGCCTTTTTTGTCTAGGCGTTTGAGGGTGTTCTTAATCGTGAAATTGCGTGGGTCGAGTTTGTTGTTTACCTCGCTCCAGTCCAGTGGTGTAGAAACTGTGGCACCAGGGCGGGGGCGGAGAGAGTAGGGGGCAGCGAGGGTCTGGCCTTTGCTGTTTTGCAGATAGTCAACGTAGATCTTTCCTTTCCTATTGCGCGGCTGACGCTCGAGGCTGGTGGTGTCAGGCACCAGCGCATGCACCTGGCGGGCTACGAGCTGAGCGAAGTTGCGTACTACCTCGTATTCATACTTAGCTCCCAGCGGTGCGAAGATGTGTATACCGGTAGCACCGGAGGTCTTGGCGTAGCAGTCCATGCCGAGCTGGTCAAAGACCTTCTTAGTAGCCTTTGCTACTTCTACCACTTCGGTGAATTTATTATCATCAGGGTCGAGGTCTATCACGAGCCAGTCGGGAGCGTCCAGATGACCTATGCGCGAGTTCCACGGGTGGATCTCTATGCAGCCGAGGTTGGCCATGTACATCAGCGTCTCGCGGTCATTGCAGATCAGGTAGTCTATCTCCTCTTTGTTGGACTCAGAGTAGACCTTCTCACTGCGCAGCCAGGATGGTATCTGAGCAGTGTCCTGATCTTTCTGATAGAACGATGGTCCGTGGATACCATTGGGGAAGCGATGCAGCGATTGGGGACGGTCTTTCAGGTAGGGTAAAATGAAGGGCGCAATATCTGAGTAGTATTGTACCATCTCACCTTTGGTGATACCCTCCTCTGGCCAGTAGAGCTTTTGTGCATTGGTCAGTTTGAGTACTGCGCGGCCTACTTTGACCTCGGCCGCTTTGCTTTCTTTCCCCGCAGCGGGGCCGGGCTCTGCGTCCTTACTTTTGCCCGAGGGCCTGGCTTTGACTGTGGTCTTGGCGCCAGCTTTCGCAGCTTTTTTTGCAGGTGCTTTTACAGCTTTTTTTACGGCAGCCTTGACAGGCATTTTTTTTGTGGCTTTTGCGGTTACCTTTTTCATATCTGCTGGTTTTTCGCGGATCACTTCCTTTGGTTTCTTGTCTATACGGAGGCCCATGTATACAGGGTGGCGCATACTATTTTCATCAGTCCATTCGGTGAATTTGACCTGGCAGACGAGCTTTGGTTTGAGCCATTGTATCCTTCCTCCCGGCCTTTTGACCTCATTGGCAAAGGGAGAGCGGTCAGTGAGCAAAGGTTGAAACTTATCAAACAACTCGCGCAGCGTTTCATCATTGAAACCCGTGCCACAGTTGCCGGTATAGATTAGCTCGCCATCACTAGCATAGGCTCCGAGCAGCAGCGAGCCGAAGTGGATGCGCGCTCCCTGCGGCATGGTGAAGCCGCCAATGACAGCCTCCTCCTCCTGCGTGATCTTGAGCTTGATCCAATCCTTGCTGCGTTTGTCTATCTGGTAGATGCTGTCGGCACGTTTGGCCATGATGCCCTCCCAGCCGCGCCGGGCAGCTTCTTTTAGGTACCTGATGCCGTGCTCCTCTATATGCTTTGAGTAGATG
Organism: Bacteroidota bacterium; assembly: GCA_018267355.1. GTDB lineage: Bacteria > Bacteroidota > Bacteroidia > Chitinophagales > LD1 > UBA1941. Next base: position 2,035 of record JAFDYP010000552.1, on the reverse strand, counting down.
ATGTCTTTGAATTTCTGTTTGCTGAGCAGCTTTTCGAGTAGTTCTTTGCGCTGGAGGAGGGTGAGGTGAGTCAGGTCTTTGCCATCCAGACTGAGCAGGTCAAAGACGTAGTATTTCAGGTCGCCCTGACGGGTTTTATTGTACTGCTGCAGGAGCTGAAAATCGGAGCGGCCCTTGCTGTTCTCTACCACCACCTCTCCATCCAGGAGGCAGGGATATTGTATGCTTTCTAATTGCTCACGGACTGGTGCGTATACTTCATCAAAGGAAAGCAGATTACGGCTATAGAGCTGTACGCCTCCGCGGCCATCACAGAGGGCCAGTGTGCGGTAGCCATCGTACTTGGGCTCATAGATCCAGTCGGGACTGTCAAAGGCCTCGCTACCCAGCGTGGCGAGCATGGGCTTTAGCGTAGGGGCTTTTTTTTTGACCCAGAGGCGGTGAGGGAGGAGGAGCGTGGTGCTGGCATATCCGGTTCTTTAGTTACGCCCTTTTTTGCAGGGTTTTTCTTTTTGGTCTTACTACCACGGATATCGCCTTTTTCATTGCCATATTTCGCAGCCAGCTTGTCCAGTGTGGCATCAGACAGCACAGACTTCGTCCTGGTAGTGATGTCTTCTTTAGATGCAAATTTATCATCTGCTTTGACCAAAAGCCAGGCATTTTCCTGCCGGCCACCCCTGATCTTTATCAGTGCAAATTCGCCTTTCAGTTTTTTGCCGTGAAGGATGAAGGTGATATGGCCTTTTTTCAGGCCCGCCAGCAATGACTTCTCATCGCTATCACCATTGTAGGTAGTATAGGTGCCGGTATCCCACACGATCACATTGCCGGCACCGTAGTTGCCCTCGGGGATATTGCCTTCAAAGTCCTTATAGTCATACGGATGATCCTCCACCATCATGGCCAGGCGCTTGTCATCAGGATTGAGAGAGGGCCCTTTGGGCACGGCCCAGCTCTTCAGCACGCCCTCCATCTCCAGGCGAAAGTCATAGTGCAGGTGCGAAGCGGAGTGCTTCTGCACCACAAAGATGAGCTTGCCGGCTTTGCCTTTGCCCCCTTTGGGCTCGGGCGTTTCATCAAAATGGCGCTTCTGTTTGTATCTGATGAGGCTCATAGTTTTTTTTACCTATATGCAAATAACTGTGCCACTGCCTTGTAATGTTTGCTGGTAGGGACGTGGCCCGAAGCCATGGCAAAAACGCAGAGGGAACTGATCCCGATGGCTGCTACTGCTCTGAGAAAATTGCGGATCATCATATGGGGGCGGGTTTAGACGCTCATATACCCAAACACTGTGCCAGCAGATTTATTGTGCAGTCAGTCATCTCACCTATCTGCCCTGCCTACCGGTAGGCAGGCTTCGGCATCTTTCCTCTCCCAAGGAGAGGAAAGAACCTATAGTTCTGAAAGTCAGCGTACAAGCCCTTCGTAGAAATTTTGAGACTACACAACAATGCATAATGATCTACCATAAAGATCTGAAAAGGCAATAGGTGCAAACTCAAGATTATAAAGGCTGCTCCTCAGTTTGCGCAAATATCGCCCTCAGCGCTGCGGGTATGGTGTTTGTAGCTGGAAAGACAATAAAATCAACTGTTATGGCAAAGTATGGAAAAAAGGCCGGTGAAAAAGTGGAGAAAGCCATGCATGAGATGCATGAGGGCAAACTCAAATCCGGCAACAGCAACAAGAAGGTGACCAGCAAGAAGCAGGCAATAGCGATCGGCCTGTCTGAGGCCCGCGAGGAAGGAGGCAAGGTGCCTAAAAAGTCGACCTCATCAAAGGGCTCATCGAGGAGCCACTCTTCATCTCCGCGGTCGTCGTCCTCTAGCAAGTCTTCTTCTCACAAGTCTGAAAAGTAGAATAAGGAAGGTCCGGCAGATGGCCGGACTTCTTTTTCATCCATCCATAAATCTCATATCATGAATTTTTTAATCGTGCTACTGGTGATAAGCAAGGTCAGCTTTCCGCTCACGAGCCCGGCATTCCGGGCCAATGGCGATATACCTGTGAAATACACCTGCGAGGGTGA
>JAFDYP010000551.1 GCA_018267355.1 Bacteroidota bacterium | reverse complement strand
TCATCTTCCTGATGGTCACGCTGAACCTGGATTTCTTCGGCCACTTCATAGGTGAGAAATACCGCGTGGGCCTGCCGGTGGTGCCTATACTGATGCTGGCCAATCTCTTCCTCGGGGTGTATGTGAACCTCTCCGTCTGGTACAAGCTGACCGACCACACCATGACCGGTGCGTGGGTGGCGCTGGGTGGTGCAGCAGTGACCATAGCACTGAACCTGCTACTGATACCGACCATGGGCTATATGGGCTCGGCTTGGGCTACGCTGGTATGCTACTTCCTGATGGCGCTGGTGTCTTTTCTCCTGGGGCAGCACTACTACCCGGTGCCGTACGAGACGCTGAAGGTCGTGCTTTATATTGTCCTCGCTTTGATCCTGTATGCCATCTATACATTTGCCGTGGTGGATGCCAGCAGCCTGGTGCACTATGCGACCTCGCTTGGGTTCCTGTTACTTTTTGGGGTGTTTGTATTTGTAGTGGATGGGAGGGGTTTGATGGCAGTGGTGAGGAGAAGGTGAGACCTCACCCATCTGCCTTCGGCATCTTCCCTCTCCGAGGGAGAGGGAAGAACCAGGTGAGCGATGATACATCCAGGATTGATTTAGAATTATTTTCGCTTCTTTGCCGCATGCAGGTACGTATCATCAATAAGTCAAACAACCCACTTCCGGCGTATGAAACAGCGGGCTCAGCGGGTATGGACCTGCGGGCGTGGACAGATACGGAGATCGTGGTGAAGCCAGGTGCCCGCCTGCTGGTGCCTACCGGCATCTATATAGAACTGCCCGATGGCTATGAGGCCCAGATCAGGCCACGTAGCGGGATGGCGCTGAAGCATGGTATCTCGCTGCCCAATACGCCGGCTACGATAGATAGCGACTACCGCGGTGAGGTGAAGGTGGCGGTGATCAACCTGTCTAAGGAAGATTTTGTGATCAAAAGCGGTGACCGTATCGCACAGATGGTGATAGCAAAGTATGAGCGCGTGCAGTGGGAGACGGCAGAGGAGCTAAGCGAAACACAGCGCGGCCACGGTGGCTTTGGCCATACGGGCAAATAACCACCCTTACTTCAAGATCATCAGCAATCAAATACCAAAAAAGGACGCATATCGTTTAAATATATACATCTCACAGCCTTGAAACTCCATCCCTACATCTCGCACAAGATACTCGACGTAGAGACGCTCCGGCAGCGTATCCAGCACTGGCGCGCAGTAGGCAATAAGATCGTCTTTACCAATGGCTGCTTTGATATCCTCCATTTCGGTCATGTAGAGCTGCTGGCGCAGTGCCGCACGTATGGTGACTATGTGATCCTGGGGCTCAACTCCGATGCCTCTGTGAAAAGGCTCAAAGGCGAAACGCGCCCCATCAATGACCAGACCGCACGCGCGGCAGTTCTCGCAGCTTTGAGCTTTGTGGATGCCGTGGTGATATTTGACGAAGACACGCCACTCGAGCTAATAAAGATCATACAACCGGACATTCTCGTCAAAGGCGGAGACTATGATGCAGATAAAGTAGTAGGTGCAGATATAGTGAACCGGCGCGGGGGCGAGGTACGCATCGTGCCTATCGTAAAAGGCTACAGCACCACCGACCTCATATCAAAAACATCCGGCAAGTAAATCGCTCTTCACTAGACACTTATATTTTGACTGTCTATAAGTGGCTTCTCTCATTGCTGTAATAGTGAAATCTTCGCAGTAGTATTCCATTCATCAAAACTATCATTATGAAGAAGCATTTACTCATTGCTATCGCGATCCTATGCAGTGCGGTGGTATTTGGACAGGCCAAGACAGACCTGAAAGATGCGCTCAAGCCGCAGGAGGTCACTATCAATGATACCAATACTCACTACTGGAGGTATACAGGATTTTTCGGGGTCAATTTTGGACAGGTAGCACTGGTCAACTGGGCTGCCGGCGGACAGAACTCTATCTCCATACAGGCCAATGCCAACGCAACCCTGACCTACGAGAAAAAACACCTGCTGTGGGATAATCAGCTCCTCTTTGCATTGGGGGGTATAGCCTCGGGCAGACTGCGCCAGCCATCGGCCAAAAATGCATATCCATTCCGCAAAAACGTAGACATGCTCCAGATCACATCCCGTGTGGGCTATATCATAGACGCCAAGAAGCACTGGACTGCAGCTTTCCTCGCGGATCTCAAGACAAACGTCATGAACGGCTGGGACTACACCGCTTATGACGCAGGTACAGGCCCCCGTCAGCTCACGTCTACCTCTTTCTCTCCGAGCTATGTACTGCTCTCTCTGGGTATCAACTACAAGCCTGTGTCTTACTTCTCAGTATTTCTCTCTCCGGTCACAGCCAAGCTGACCATCATGAACGCCAATAAGCTCGATACTGCCAATGGCACCTATACCAGCAAAGTAGACCGCACCCGATATGGCCTGGATAATGGCATGAGCTACCGCGCCTCAGTGGGTGCCTACCTGCGCGCTGACTTCCAGAAGGACATTTACAAAAACATAAACCTGAAGACCTCCGTAGAGCTCTTTCAAAACTACACCGATAAGCATATGCTGGATGGTATCGTGCAGAGTGAGCTAAACACTATCTACGCGGCCTATCCTTCAGAGCAGACCAATCCGAGTGCTGCCACAAAGAACCTTCAGAACCACCTGTATTATGATAACAGGCCCAATACATACGTCAACTGGAATACCGCCATCACCTTTAAGGTGAATAAGTTTATCACTGCCAGCCTGGAGACACAGCTCCTGTATGACCACACTGTAGCCGTGCCTCACCTGCTGCCTGATGGCACCACCTATCAGGGCCGCGGTACACAGTTCCGCGAGGCATTTACATTGGGATTTGGTTATAAGTTTAAATAGAAGCCCCACCCAACCCTCCCCAAAGGGGAGGACTAAAAGCAAGGAAAATTATTGATAGAGCCGGGTGTTTGCCGGGCTTTTTTCGTTGCCTTATTTCTGCGTTGGGCGATGCCCAACGCTGGTATCGCTCCGCCCCGTGGGGGCTTGAATACAAAATATCTTGATAGTCATGCGCTGGTTCACTAGTACGGCGCTATTGTCCTGTGGCTTTATCTCAGCACCTCCAGGCGCTGAGAGTCGAGTCGGATAAAGACAAAGAGCAGCAGCGTAAAGGCCAGCAGTGATGAGCCCCCATAGCTGATAAAGGGTAGGGGGATACCTATGACAGGGGCTACACCGATGGCCATGCCGATATTGATGAGGAAGTGGAAGAAAAGAATGGAAACAACGCAGTAGCCATACACGCGGCTGTACTTAGACCGCTGCCGCTCGGCCAGGTACATGAGCCGCATGAGCAGCGCTACGAAGAGCACGATGATGAGCACACTACCCGCAAAACCGAACTCTTCTCCTATAGAGCTGTAGATAAAGTCCGTACTCTGCTCAGGTACAAATTTCAGCTTGGTCTGCGTGCCCTGCAGGTAGCCCTTGCCAGTGAGGCCGCCGGAGCCAATGGCAATGATAGACTGTCGGATATTCCAGTCTTTGCCCTTCTCCACCTCTTTGCCCAGCAAGACATTGATGCGGTCCTTCTGGTGAGGCTTGAGATGGTCAAAGATGAAATTGACACCGGTCACATACACTGAGGCTATGAGAGCAATGCCAGCTATGGCGTAGACGAGGCGGCGGTTTTTAAAATTGAAATAGATCAATACTGCCGCCACAATGCCAAAGGAGATCCACAGGTACCAGAGATGTGGCACGATGAGCGCCATCAGCGAAAGTAAGATGACCGACCCGCCGATAATGAGATAGTAAGACTCCAGCCCCTCACGGAAAAGCACCAGCGCAAATACGACGAATACGATAGCCGAACCGGCATCGCCCTGCACGATCACGATCAGCATCGGTATGCCTATGATGGCAAAGGCGATCCACTTGTCGCGCCAGCGGCGTATGTCTACATTGAGTGTAGACAAATATTTGGCTACGGCGAGGCTGGTGGTAAACTTGACCAGCTCTGACGGCTGCATCTGAAAGCCGCCTATGCGGATCCAGTTTCGCTGCCCATGCGACTCAGCGCCAAAGAACATAACCCCGATGAGCAAGGGGATGAAAAGCCCGTATATCACATATGAGAAGGTCACAAAGAACTTGCCGTCTATGATCAGGATGATGGCCGCAAAGATGGCAGAGGCAATGATCCACTGAAACTGTTTGCCGGTATTGACTGTGGTATCCTTGCCTACAGTATTGAAAGGACTGAGGCCCTCGGTATACACTGCGGAGTAGATAGC
>JAFDYP010000550.1 GCA_018267355.1 Bacteroidota bacterium | reverse complement strand
GAAAAAGCCAATATCTGAAAAGTAAATAAAGCGATGCAGGCGGCTCATATCTGCAAGTGGCTGGTATGATACAGATATCAGCAAGGCAGCCAAAAAAAATATATAAACCGCTAGCTGGACAGCCGCTCGCCCTGCCCCCTCCCTGACTACTAATACCGGTATAAGTATAAGATGCAGCGCAGCCCAATACACAAACAAGGTGAAATTGGCATATACAGCGAGGGCCGCAAAAGAAATACAGAGGTATAGCCACTTTATTCTACCAAAGCTTATGTAAAAAAGCAGCCCCATGATAGACGTGGCCATAAATGCATTGGACAATCCATATCCGCGTGCAAGGCTATAGAAATCTATAAGGTAAGGGTCTGATAAAAGGACAACCGGCAGCAAACATAGCAACGCTACGGACCTGCGGAAAAACTGGACAGCCAGCACATATACTACCCCTATCAGAAGGAAGAAGGAAAGACTATTAGGCAGTCGGACCGACCATGGGCTGACCCCAAAGAAGTACTCTGAAAGTTTGACCAGCAGACTGTGCAGGATATGATTATTGGGCCAGGACCCACCAGCATTCTGCATGATATCACTGATACCCATGCGCGGGTAAAATGTAGACGAGGCAAGCTCATCATAAGTGATAGGGATATGGATCGCCTTGAAAATGACGATGTATGCCAAGATGCTAAACCATATGAGTATAAGCAGTTTTCCGATAGGTAGCGTAGTCATCTGTTATGTGTTAATCATCTCCATCCATGGCACCCGGTCAAAGTACACCTCATTGCGGCTGATCAGGTCTCCACTCATCTCTACGATATCCAGGCCGTGAATAATGAGTGGCTGCTCGCGCACGGGTATAGTGGCACGCCATTTCAGCGTAAAACCTTTTTCAGTATTCATGATCTCTACTGCCTCCCACTTCCAGTCGGGATTGCGGCTGAGCAGCTTTGCAAAGTACGGCGCGATCTGCGCATGACCGCACAGCCCATCAGGATAGGCTGGATCAGAATAATATGCACCCTCCGTATAATACTGCAACAGGCCATCGGGCTCATTGCCGGTCCAGGCGGCGAGCCATGCATCGCAGAATGGCCTCCATTCTTTCGTCATTGTATGGCCTTGCTGGTATTGCCCAGGGAGACGAGAACTACACCCGCTATGATAAAGGCCATACCAAGGCCAGCCTTGATGGTAAACTGCTCACCAAAAAACAGTGATGAAATGAGCAAGCCCACCACCGTGAGCGAAAAGAAGATAGCGCTGAATGCCTGCAGGCTCATATCCTTGAGCGCTACGGTAGAGAAGTATGAGTTGATCAATCCGAATACCAATGCACCGGCAAAATAAGCCCAGAATTTGAAGGGCGTGTCTTTATTCAATGCTGATAGATTGAAGCCTACATTGGTCAGTACATTACAAAATACCGAGGTGAGCAGTGCGAAGTAGGGTCCTAGTGCGGAGTTTTCCATGATGCGGGAGTTTAGATTTTCAAGATAGATATTTCATTGCAATATGATGGATGCATCTGAGGAAGAATGTCTCCACATCAGATAGATTATTGCTGTTAAAACCTACAGGCACGGTTTTGGGAAGGAGACAGAAAATGCAAGTCATGAAAAGAACACTCATCCTAGCTGTAACCTTGATCACATATCTCAGCTCATCTGCTAAAGAAAAGCCGACGGTAAAAGAAGTATCCGGCGGGCTGCAAAGCCCTGAAAGTATAGCCGCCTGTGGCAAATACCTCTTTGTAAGCAATATGGGGTCTAAGGCCGATCCATCTGCCAAGGATGGCGATGGGTATATCTCGCAACTCTGGCGCAAAGACGGTAAAATGGTAGAGGAAAAATTTATCTCAGGCCTCAACTCTCCTAAAGGTGTCAAGATCATACACGGCAAGCTCTTCGTAGCCGATGTAGACAGGATAGTGGCATACAACCTCAAGACAAGAAAAAAAATATGGGAGGCAGACCTGAGCAAAGAGGGCGTGACTTATGCTAATGACATCAGCATACGCGGCTGTGGCAGCATATTCGTATCTGCTACTGACAAAAATGCCATCTATAAAGTCTGCCGGAAGGGAACTGTAAAGCAGCTCATGGCAAAAGGTGACCTGCAAGGCGCCAACGGTATCTATAAAGGTGCCTTCGGCCTTTATGTGGCCAACTATGGCCATGGCGATAAACCTGATGGCAGTTTTGGGAGGATAGCGCTGTGCAGCAAGAAATATAAAATGTATGGATCAGGAGGCGTGTATGATGGTATACAGAAAGTGTGCGGACGCATAGTAGTGTCTGACTGGGTAGACCGCAGGGAAGGCGCTACGGGCGTGAAGGGTCGTCTGCTGGTACACCGTCCGTGCAAGAGAATAACCTATGAAGTGGAAACAGGCAAAAGCCTGGGCGGCCCGTCTGATATCTATCGTGACTGCCATACTAAAACTGTGTGGGTACCCTGTATGACTGACAATAAACTGGTGGCAGTCCCGTTTGCCGCGATCAAGAAAATGGGAATACTGCAGCTGAAGTGATCAGACCCGCATGGTATCAGGCAGCCAAGAGCGGATGCTCCTTTTGACCTGGTCAGGTGTCAGACGCTCATCAATAGCCCGCTGTATCAGTGGCTCCAACTCATCGTCCGATGCGAATCGTAAAGCAGCTATCACTTTAAAGGGTAGCTGCTTTTCTATGTCTTCAAATCTCCTGCCGGTGAGTATGTGATACCTGAGCCGCATCTCCTGCCTCACGAGGCGGTTTTGCAGTCCGAGCGCATAGTGCTGGCGCGTCATAAATGCGAGCCATACGATCAGGAATACAGCTATGGTCATCATGATCCAGATAGCCCGCTGCTCCGGATAGTGCCAGATACCCAGCCCGCACAGGACGAAAGCAGCTAGTATAGAGCCATAAAAGAAGAAGTGATGCGGCCAGTAGTAGAAGATATGATTGTCATAGTTCTGCTCATTCATATAGAGATTTTGATATCCCGGCTGCAATAGGTATGCCGCAAGTACATTGCTATATAAAAAAGTATCTTGCGGTACTAAACCCGATCCCGATGAAGCTCATCCCCCTCGTAGCCCTCATGGCTCTAATGGCCAGTCTTCAGGCGCAGAATACTTTCCCGTATGATACGGTAACCCACCAGGTCATCTACCGCCAGGCTATCAAGCTGGCAGCCGGCGCAAAAACAGAGAGTGTCTATGCAGCTGCCACAGACTGGTTTGCCGACTCAGCCAGATTTACCCACTACAATGCCATAGCGCCGCTCGACACGATGCAGGTGAAGAAACCCAATAAGCGCAAGCGCGCCGCCGAGGAGCAGTACGCCAATACACGTCCGCTACAGATGCAGGACCCGGCAGCAGACAAGATGCAGGGCTTGGGTATCATACGCTACTATAGCAGCGGAGGGT
>JAFDYP010000054.1 GCA_018267355.1 Bacteroidota bacterium | reverse complement strand
TTACAGCAGTATTAAAATCTCCGTCTATAGCAATATTTGTGATCGTTAAAGTTTTAGATGATATATCCACTAGTTCAGTTGGCATTTTATATGGTGCAAATGTAATAGCCCCTTCAGTAATCGTTAATGCCCCTTTTACATAAATTAGTCTTTTATCATTTCCATCCCCTATTGAGTATTCCGCTAGAGCTCCAACAGTTCCACTTAGATAGCCTGTAGGGACTTTATCGGAAACCTTAAAATCATGACGACCATCCATTACTAATTTTGCAGTTCCTCCCGCCACAGCCATAGATCCGGAAAGAAAACCGAAGGATGCTAAAACAACCGGCGTTCCAGTTCCTCCTGATGCAACAATCGTTAGAACTCCACCGCCAATAATGACAACATCCTTTGCGACGCGGGTTTCCTGTTCCGTAGCCCCTAGGTTCATTGGATCATCATGGCCCTCTAAAGACCTATCGAATTTCATCCATTTGGCCAGTGTGTAAAATCTACTATCATCATTATAGTATGGTGTTCCGGACCAATCTGTTGCTTTATATTTTGAAACGTAATTGTAAGAAAGCTTTTTTGAATCTGGTAGATCATCATACCAAAAGCTAGGATGTTCTTCTATTGTACCGGTTATATTATTTCTGTAAAAGTCGTCTCCTAAAGGATCAACATTCAAGATAGGATTTAGCCCAAAAGCTGAATAATTGCTTCTATAATGCTTATATTTTATATCAATATTCCATCTTCTAGAAAGCCTTGTATCATATTCCCAGAATTGAGCCGTGTTGGTATTCCCTTCGCCTGATACCTCTTCTTCCTTTTCCTGCCCATTAAATCCAAACTTATATGCTGCCCCCCAATGCCTTCCCGGCATTAGCATCCCAAACGGATAGTAATCCTGAGCACTCCTGACGTAATGTTTATGGACCTTTCAAAGAACTAATGATACTCTAATTTAAGCAGAATTTTGCGGTTCCCGGCACTTTTAGAGAGCCTTTAGGCGCTCATGCATCTGGTCTAGCTCGCGGTCTTTGTACACCTGTGCTATCGCCACATATTTGAAGAATTCCTTACTCATAGGAGCATGGCCAGATATACTTCTTACGATATGCTCCGGTACACCTAGTGTCAGCATAGTAGTGATGGCTGTACGCCGCATAGTATGAGAGCTGACCATATCGCAGAAGCGGTATTGCTCCCGGCCTCGTTTGATCTCTCGTGCCTGGCCCTTTCGCTCTCGGTACTTGCCCACCGGCTCCGTCCATCCCGCAGCCTCCGCCAGCTCCTTCAGGTACTTATTCATATTAAACTTGCTGATCTGAGGTAGTACCGTACCATGTTCAGAGAGGTTTTTCACGGCTATAGCTATGGCATAGTCAGGTAGTTTCACCTGAGTATATGTTTTTGTTTTTTGAGATCGTAGGCGCAGATAGTAGTTATCCCCGGCTTGCAGGAGGTTAGCTCTGGTCAGCTGCATCAGGTCAGAGTACCGTAGCGCCACCGTACAGCCAAAGACCAGTGTATCCTTAATCCTCCGCAGGCGCCCCGGCAGGCTGCTTTCAAAGGCCCGGTCAGAGATCATAAACTGCAGGCGCTCCGGCGTGAGTATGATCACAGGTATCTCCTCCTTATGCACATACAGCTCCCGGTGAAAATCACCCACGCCCAGCATCAGTTCCCGGTTAGCATAGTTGAATACGGCACGGAGTGTCTTCATATGCAGGCCCACAGAGTTGTCATGATACTCCATAGTATACAGCAGGTAGTCACTGTATTTCTTGTAAAACTTCTTCCAGTAGTTCCGTTCTACTATCAGTTTACGTTGGCTCAGTTTTTTGATTGGTCTCAGGCGTATTTTGAATGTCCGCAGCTTGCTGAAGTTCTCCAGGCTTTTGCGCACATATATATAGTTGTCTATCGTGCCTGATCGGTAGGTATTTCCGTTAGGCAGGCGCTTGCGCCCGCTTGTCATAGCGCGGATCAGTTTATCATATATCTCCAGAAAGTCATACTCCTTAGCACCTGTTGTTTTCATCTGAAAGGGTCATTTTACTGGTTGCTTCTTGCTGCTACCTCTACCTATCATCTTCTTTTCCCGTCCATGGCTGACCAGTATCGAGTCCCCGGCTACTTTGGCCAGTGTGATCTCGTGGTATGTCTCGCCCTCTGCCATATTCCGCATAGTATTGCCTATCATTACGATCGCTACTTTGCGGTGTGCATCATTGTTTTGTACCCTGCCCAGATAGGTCACTGCCGGGAAAGAGGATAGGGAAGGAGGCACCGGTTTGGAGAGCCCTGTCACAGCAGGAGGGGCAGCAGGTCTGGAGCCATTTGATACGTGAATGCGCCCGGCCGGTGGTCTCTGTACTGCAGTAGTGAGAAACGGGTCCCTGTAGTCTCCCAGTAGCGAAAAGGTATCTACCTCAGTAGCTGCAGGCATAGAGGATATAGGCGCATAAGAGTCTGGTATAGCCACACTATTCTGACTGCCGATAGCAGAGATGATACGGTAGGCTATCATACCCCACACCAGGCCAGTCACGATGAGCATCGCTATTACGACCATTTTGTTTTTCATGGCAGTACCATACGTATCAGAGAGGTAAAGGCGCTCGTATTACCGGTATTATTTTTAGTAGCCACTTTGCTATAGTATGTACCAGAGCGGAGCGAATCGCGATACGTCACCGGCGATGCAGATGTAACGATAACATTTCGCACGGCATTATTCTGGAAGCTGTCAGAAAAAATTACAAGTGTATCGTAGTAAGTATACCCACTAGGTGGCGTACCCCTGGTCCAGCCCAATATGAAAGAGTCGCTCGGGAAAGCGTAATTTGATGCAGTGAATCCGGTAGGTGTGGGCGGCGCGATACTATCTATTATAAAAGTAGCTGAGCTGGCTTGTGTATTGCCAGATACGTTCATGGCGGCTACCTGCCATGTATAAGTGCCATCTGCTATCGGGCCATATAGAAGTGTGGTACTTACGACGCTAGTGTCCAGTACTAGAACAGCAGTGGATGTACTTAGTACGAAATGATAGCTGGTAGCAGGATAGACCCGCGCCCAAGTAAATTGAACAGTGTGAGTACCAAGGATAGCATTGCTTTGCGGCGATGTGAGCACGACTGTTTGGTTGATAATATTTAAGTTGCTGTCTATTGAAAAGGAGTAAGTCTGGAAATCGGTATAGCTGGAGCCATTGCCAGCTCTGATACGCCACTGGTATTTACCAGGGCCTAATGAGGCTAGTAATTTATTGGTAGTGACCGTAGAATCGAGTACAAGGGTTTGTATACTATTAAAGTTAGGTTGTACCACCTGCACAGTATATTGCGTAGCATAATCTACAGGATCCCACCAAAAGGTGACAGCAGTATTAGTCAATACTACACTATCTCCCGGCGCGAGTACATTGACCCTTTTCTTAGAAATATCAGTTTCAAAAATATCATGGCAGGAATACAATCCTGTACCAATGCAGATCACAGACAGGAC
>JAFDYP010000549.1 GCA_018267355.1 Bacteroidota bacterium | reverse complement strand
TTTAGCAAACTCATACTATGTACCAATCCAATATAGTGGCGGAGGAGCTGATGATACCACCTTTCATACCTATTACACCGATCTGGAAATGCGTGACTACGGGATACCTTTTCTAGGGAAAACAAACATACATTTAGTGAAAACTGATACAATCTCATGGCATCATACTGATCGGTATGGTACCCGTACGGATGGCATATATTCCAGGCAGCATTTTTATTCATTTGATGCGCAGCATCGGGTCATAGAAGAGCATATTACAGGTGCCGATACCTCCATCAGTTACTTCGCGTATTACTGATCCTACCAGTAGAAAGTCACCACTTGCTTCAGGTCAGGATGCAAGGAGAGCGCTACCGGGCAGGTATGAGCTATGCGCTCCATGATCTGGCGGTCTTTCTCTGTGTAGCTTTTGGCAGGCATATAGATAGAGACGTGTATCTCTGCTATACGGCGGGGGTCTGAGGCCATCACTTTGGTAGCCTCTGCGCGGGCACCATTTATGTCCAGCTCCATCTGATTAGCCTTGATACCCATAGTGGTGATGATGCATGCGGCCAGCGAGGTAGCCGTCAGGTCAGTAGGAGAGAAAGCTTCTCCTTTACCATGATTGTCAATAGGGGCATCTGTCACGATCTCAGTGCCGGACTGAATGTGGCGGCAGCGGGTCCGCAGTTGACCCTCGTAGATGATCTCTGCTGTCATGGTAGTATCACTTTGATGAGGAGGCAAAGGTAGTAAAACACATAGCAAGACGAAGGCAACCGGATTAACACCGGCACACGTCTCAATATGGACGGAAAAATGTAGATTTGTACAGATGAGACAATGTGCCCTGTTTATTCTGGCTATGATGATGCTCGGCTCTATGGAGATGTCTGCCCAAAAGGCCGATAGCCCCAAAATGCAGGCGCAAAAGGACTATATGTTTCGCCGTCAGATGGTAGGGGGGCTGCGCCTCCAGTCTACCGGACTCGGCTTTTATCTCCAGTACGGCCTGATCAAGAATATATATAAGACACACCTCTTTATGCTGGAGTATGAGTGGCACATAGACTACAGGGATAAAAAGAACAAAGCATATCCGGTCTATACAGAGACCGGACGCGATTATTACTTTGGCGTACAAAACAGGTTTCATGAGATCAGGTTTTCATATGGATTTGAGCGCGCCATAGCAGACAAGGCCGTGAGAAATGGCGTGCGCCTGAGCTGGGTAGGTTTTTTAGGTGGCGTGATGGGGCTGGTCAAGCCTTACTACCTCAATATAGACTACCTGAATCCTGATCCGTATACGCAGGGTACCCATCCTTACAATATCGTAGCACAGAAGTACTCTGAGGCCACAAAGAGCGTCTTTCTGGATCGCAATGTGATAGACGAGGCGGCACCGATATCCAAAGGACTGGGAGAGATGAAGCCTGTTTTTGGTGGCCACGTGCGTACAGGTCTCAATTTTGACTGGGGATCCAGAGATGCATTCGTCAAATCAATCGAGGCGGGCGCCTCGCTCGATATCTTTTACAAGAAGATACCTATCTATGTCAATGACCAGTCCAATCATTTCCTTTTCCTCGGACTGTATGTATCCTTTCACATGGGCAAGCGCTGGTAGGCCGTCAGATGGTCCAGGTAGTGACGCCGATATTGGTAAAGGTATAGCGCATCACTTTTCCTCCCAGCTGATTGAGTGCTGAGATCACATTGTATTTTGCGGTGTAGGGTGCATAAAACATCATAAAGCCCCCACCACCAGCGCCGCTTACCTTACCCCCCGTAGCTCCCGCATTGATGGCAGTCTCGTAGATGAAATCGAGTTGTGAGTTGCTGATACCTTCTGCCATTTGTTTTTTGTGCTGCCAGCTCTCATGCAGTATCTCTCCTATACGGTCTATCTCGCCGCGCAGCAGTACTTCTTTCATGCGGATAGACTGCTCTTTGAGCTGGTGCATGGCTTCGATCGACTTTTCATTTTTGCTCGATACATTCTCACGCTGCTTCTCTATAATAGAAGACGAGAGACGCGAGGTCTCTGTGAAGAACAGTACCAGGTTATTCTCCAGCTCATGCAGCCATTTTTCTTTGACCCGCAGCGGATTTACTATCACCTTGTCATTGCCCATAAACTCCATATAGTTCACACCGCCGAATGTAGCTGCGTACTGATCCTGCTTGCCACCGGCCATACCCAGGTCCTCGCGCTCTATAGAGTAGGCCAGGTGCGCGATGTCATATTCGCCCAGTGGCAGCTTCAGCCACTCTACAAAGGCACCAATGATGGCCACTACCAACGTAGAAGAGGAGCCAAGTCCCGACCCAGGGGGCGCATCTACAAAAGTGGTCAGCTCAAATGATAGCGCCTTTTGCGTAAAGTCTTTTACGATCCGGTTATAAATACCTTTGGCCAGGTCCAGATTGCCATCTATGGGCAGTACCTCCAGCGCATCATGTACATACCGCTCATCGCGGTCTGTGGCTATGAGGGTCACCTTGCCGTCATCCGTGGGGCGTATAGTGGCGTAGGCATACATACCTA
>JAFDYP010000548.1 GCA_018267355.1 Bacteroidota bacterium | reverse complement strand
TTCGGCTATTGTTGTATTCATAGTAGCGCTACCGCTCTGCCTCGGTATCGCACTGGCGTCAGGCGCACCTTTGATCGCTGGTCTTATGACAGGCATCGTAGGTGGTATAGTGGTCGGCCTCATCAGTGGCTCGCATACCAGCGTGAGCGGACCGGCTGCGGGTCTCATACCCGTAGTCATAGCATCAATGGCTGCCGTAGGTGGAAATTTTGATGTATTTCTGGCAGTAGTGGTGGTAGCCGGGGTTTTCCAACTGGGCTTTGGCCTGTTGCGCTCCGGCTTCATAGCCAGCTACATCCCTTCTAATATTATCAAAGGCCTGCTCGCCGCCATTGGCATTATTCTTATCATGAAGCAGATCCCGCATGCAGTAGGCTTTGACCGTGATGCAGAGGGTGACTTTAGCTTCCTTCAGGCTGATGGTGAGAATACGTTCTCCGACATCCTCCTTATCACAAAGTACTTCTCTATCGGCTCTATTATCATCAGCGTTGTGTCCATGCTAGTGCTGATCTATTGGGATAAGACCCCTCTGAAAAAACTAAAATTCTTTCCGGCATCCCTTGCAGTTGTGTTTATCGGCATTGGCTTAAACTATGTATTCCAGACCTTCAATCCGTCTATGGCGGTACTGCCGAGCCACCTCGTCACTCTGCCCAAAGTTTCACTAGGCAATCTGCGCGAAAGCCTGCATTTTCCTGTGTTGTCAGCCTTTCTCATGCCACAGGTATGGCTCTCAGGTCTGATCCTGGCCATAGTGGCATCAGTAGAAGCACTGCTCAATGTACAGGCGGTGGACAACCTGGACGAACAAAAGCGCCAATCGCCACCCAATAAAGAACTGATAGCACAAGGTATCGGCAATATCGTTGTTGGCTTCCTTGGAGGCCTGCCTATCACCTCAGAGGTAGTGCGCGGCTCGGTGAATGTATATGCCGGGGCACAGACCAAAGCCTCCACTATACTCCATGGCGCGCTACTGCTGCTCAGCATATTGGTGCTGACACCTTTTCTCAATGTGATACCGCTCGCATCACTGGCTGCAGTACTCATCATGACCGGCTACAGGCTTACACGCCCCGCAGTCTACCGTGAGATGCTGGACAAAGGCTGGAATCAGTTCATTCCTTTTGTAGTCACAGTAGCCGCTATCGTGTTTACAGACCTGCTCACCGGTATCATCATAGGTATGTTTGTGAGCGTGTTCTTTATCCTGCGTAGCAATTACAAAAATCCATTCACCGTAGAAACTGTGAAGCATGTAAATGAGACGATCCATATAGAACTCTCCAGCCAGGTATCATTCCTCAATAAGGCATCTATAAAGGATACCCTATGGAATATCCCCTCAGATAGTAAAGTGGTGATAGATGCCAGTGGCACAGAATACATAGACCATGATGTGCAGGAGCTATTGCGCGACTTCAAAAATGTATTGGCCCCTGAAAGGAATATTACGCTCAATATGATCGGCCTGAAGAATCAGTACATAGCGTCCGACCATGTACAGTTTGTAAACGTAGTAGATAAAGAAACCCAGGCACAGCTCTCCCCTACAGAGGTAGTCGACATCCTCCGCTCCGGCAACGACCGCTTTGTGACCGGCAAAAGTGTCAATACGAGATACTTTCACCAGCAGATAGATGCCACGGCCTACCAGCAGCACCCTATGGCCGTGGTGCTCGGATGTATAGATTCCCGTACCTCGCCGGAGTTGGTATTTGACTCAGGCCTGGGAGACATCCTGTCCACGCGCATAGCGGGTAATATCGTATCACCCGAAGTGATAGGCAGCCTGGAGCTGGCCTGCGGCAAAATAGGCAGTAAGCTGATCGTGATCATGGGCCACTCAAACTGTGGTGCAGTAGCCAGCGCTATCCACAACGTGAAGCATGACAACATCGGCTATGTGACGGCAAAGATCCGCCCCGCAGTCTATACCATGCAGGCGATGGCAGACGGCAGCAAAGCAGAATTTGAGAAGGCTGTGACCATACAGAACATAAAAAACTCCGTGACCGAGATCATGCACAATAGCAGCCTGCTATCAGATATGATACGCAGTGGAGAGGTGGGTATCGTGGCCGCATATTATGACACAGAGACCGGCCTGGTCACATTTTATGATAATATGGCGGCGCAGCAGCCTGCTGCCGCCTGAGTATACCTACCGGCTATACCGGTAGCGAAGTTTCAGGGTTAAAGGAAGGGGTCCTCGTTTGTCTTTGCGGGGGCCCCGATTTTTTTTCTTTTCCCAAGCCATAAAACACATCAAATAAAAAATCCACATGTAAATGTGAGAGGAGTTATGACGGACCAATCTGTCTGACAGATCATTTGTTTGCCCTATGTACAGCCTACCCGTGGCTGACTCCAGTATGTAGACGTAGAATGACATCAAATAAAAAACCCTCACATTTCTGTGAGGGTTTGTGTCGGGGTACCAAGATTCGAACTTGGGACCCTCCCGACCAAGGTCGGGATGCGCTATCCGGACTGCAACTGGATCCATGCACGAACTTTGGAGGGATTCTTCCACGATTTGAGCTGCTGCTCCAGCTGATATGCTTCTGCCCTGCCAGGCATCGGTTTCGAAAATAAAAGAACCCACGGGCCTTTGCCGGCAGTATATTTATTCCGTCCGGAGTTATGACGGACCAATCTGTCTGACGGATCATTTGTTTGCCCTATGTACAGCCTACCCGTGGTGGCTGACTCCAGTATGTAGACGTAGAATGACATCAAATAAAAAACCCTCACATTTCTGTGAGGGTTTGTGTCGGGGTACCAAGATTCGAACTTGGGACCCCCTGCTCCCAAAGCAAATCCAGCCCCACTATTGGTGCGCCCTCGATGACATTCTGTCTTATTAATCAATGATTTACGATACGCTTGAATCTATGTGGATACACATGGAACGGACTATTGTTTGTGCAGGGTTTGTGCAAACACAAACACGTATTCAAAATGAAAACCAATGTATTACTCGCTCTCGACAATCGCCGCCCTCGTCAAGATGGAACCTACGCCATCTTACTGAGGATTACTCACCATCGAACATCTTCCCAAATCACTACTGGCATATTTATTCCCCTAAAGGATTGGGATGATAAAGAACGGAGAATACGACCTTCCTATAGAGGTACAGAATCCGTAACCCGCTTAAACAATCAACTTCAAAAGCGCAAAACAGAAGCAATTGATGTAATCACGAAGCTAGAGGAGATAGGTACGCTCGAAGCTTATTCAGTTACTCAGCTAAAGGCATTTTTGGAAAGGAAATCTGACAC
>JAFDYP010000547.1 GCA_018267355.1 Bacteroidota bacterium | reverse complement strand
GAGGGGATTGAGTGGTATAGTAATGGTAGGATTGGCTACAGTTGCGCTACTCAGCCCCAGTGCAGGTGACCAGCTATAAGTATATCCTGACACAGGTGCAGCGCCGAGCTGGCCGGGCACTGCCGGGCATATCTGGATGTCCGGACCTGCATTGGCAGTGATGCCGCCAGTGATAGTGATGGTCTGTGTAGCTGCATTGCCGGAGCAGCCACCATCTGTCACGGTCAGGTCCACGCTCTGGCTGCCGGCAGTATTCCAGCTCACAGAGTATGGGCCCGCGCCAGATCCGCTGATCACTGTACCTCCGTGAAAATTCCATGTATACGTAGCAGTAGGTGAACTCGCTCCGGTGAGCGTCACCGCTACCGGCTGGCCCTGACAGGCGGTAGTTGATGGATTCAATGTAAATGCCGGTGCAGGAGTGGCATTGACAGAAACACCGGATGTAGCCGTAGCTGTGCAGGTGTGGTCCGTCACAGTCAGGCTGATGGTCTTTGTCCCTGAGCTGCTCCAATTGACAGCATACGGCCCGGATCCTGTACCGCTCGCCACATTGCCACCGCCAAAACTCCAGCTATAGCTACCTGTGCCTGAGACATTGTTTACAGTGACAGCTACATTCTGTCCTACACACGTACTGATCGGATTGACCGTAAAGGCCGCATCGGCAGAATCTACAGTGATCGTGCGCGTAGCAGTAGTCGTACAGCCGTTGTCTGATACCGTCACAGAGATGGTCTTGGTACCACCTGTAACCCACTGCAGGGTATAGGGGCCGCCGCCTGAGCCGGATGAGGCAGTACCACCGCCAAAGCTCCAGGTATAGGTCGCAGTACCTGAGACAGTATTGAGCGAGACATTGGCGTTCGTGTTTTTGCAGATGGTAGCCGGCGCCACATTGATGGTAGGCGGTGTAGGAGTAGAGACATTGACCGTACCTGTAGAGTCAGCCTTGCAGTGCCAGCGGTCAGATACCTCTACAGTATAGGTAGTGGTAGTAGTAGGTGATACGGTGATACTCTGGGTGGTCTGCCCTCCCGGTGACCAGGCGTAGGTAAATGGTGTGGTACCACCAGAGATGACGGAGGTAGAAAGGGAAGCAGAGTTGCCTGCGCAGATGGTCGTATCATGAGGTTTGGCGATGACCGGGCAGGTATTGATCTCGAGTACGACGATGCGTTGTATAGGTGGGCCGCCTGCGTTGCCGGTAGTGGTACCATTGCAGCTATTATCCAGCCACTGGCCGCTGGCATTCATGATCGCGCAGTCTTCACCATAGGAGCACCAATAGGCATTGGTACCGGTGCAGAGTGCGCAGCCTGTCACTCCGTTGTAGCAGCCGGGGCGTAGGTTATTAGGCTCTCCCGAGGTCCAGTTGTAATAGGTAGGCGTAGCACCGGTGGCAAATATGCGCCAGTTATAGGTCGTGGAGCTATCAGTCATACCCAGCCACACTGCCGAACCCGCTCCTGTGATCTGGTAGACATTCTGTGCCCACAGCGCAGCACTCACATCACTATTCTCCTGAGCATTGTCTATGATCAGCTGAGGTATGCCTATATTGGCAGCGTCGCGGTGTGCATCGATGCCGGTTTTGGGCGTCAGGCTATGAAAATAAGCACTGCAGGGCTGTGTAGGCACCCATACGCGGTAGTATCCCAGGGGATTCAGGTAGGCATTCATGGCAGTAGTATCACAGGCACCTACCTGCGCAAAAACTGCTGAAGAAGCGATCCAGAGGCCGAAGGCAAAAAATGTCTTTCTAAGTAGCTGACTCACATTCAAAAATTGACCCGCGAATATACTGAAAAAGAGGGCAAAAGGTTTGAAGAGGTTGCCTGCATGGAGGTATATAGCAATAAAAAAGCGGCAAGGGACGCCTGCCGCTTTTTATTACGATTTGTAGTCTCTTAGTTTACAGACTGCGACGCTTTAAATTTCTTCATGTCATGCGTTCCTTTAGCTGTCAGTATCGCTCCCGGTATGGTCATACCCGTACCCGCCAGACTGAATATCGTACCAAAGGCTATCTCTACCGTGTGTGACAGGGTAGAAGAGCCGAAGAGGCCACTCTCAGAATCACCATACAGGATATCATTGTGCAGGCCATGACCGCCTACAGCCAGCAGTGTCACACCGCTCACCAGAAAGGTGCCACCTATAGCTGTGAGTACGATGCCCACTTTTTGCTTGTGCTTGGCACTTTCGTAGCGACGGCTGCTGCTGGCACGCTCGCGAAGATTGAGGTCGAGCATCGCTACTGCTGCGGGCTCAGTCTTCATGGTCACCAGTGATGCCTGCAGACCCGGCTCTGACAGGTGGTGAGATTTGAAGAGGATAGAGTGGTGGTCTGCAGTGCTCTGTGCATGACCGGAAAACGCTGCGCAAAACACCAGCGCGAGGAAGAATACGAATTGCTTCATAGTAAGTATTTTATGGAGTTAGAAATTATGACTGCAAATTAATCAAACATCCCGCTCTACAAAATCCGTACTGGTACGTAGATAATTTTTTTTGAAAAAGGGAGTTCAGTATCCCGGTGCCGCCCGCTTCATAGCCTTTGACCCCTTTACGATCTTGACGATACCGGATATCAGCAGGGGCGTGCCCACCAGCAGGGCCAGTCCGCCACCACCTACCTCGCCGCCATGCTCTACATAATCTCCTACAGGGGTATTCTCTCCGCCGATGTCGCGCTTCAGGGCGGGTACACCTACCGCCAGGAGCGCCGAGCCACCGGCTGCAAGGACGGCCCCTATCACCGTGAGCGCTATGCCTCCGTTCCGCTGCCTGCGGCCAAATTTATACTCTGAGCTATTGTAGCTGGCCTGATGAGCGCCTGAGTCTGCCCACTGCACCATACTCAGCGGGGCAGGAGTGGTCAGAGCCATGACAGGCTGGTGATGATCTCTGAAAAGAATGGAACGCTGCCCTGTCTGAGCAAATGCCACGGACACCATACAGAGCAATAAACCGAGAAAGAATAGCCGCTTCATGACACATCATTTTACAACGTGTCATACAAAGCCCAAGCCACAATATTTGTGTAGAAAATTGCATGCAGCCCCAAAGGGGCGAAATATATATAAGGGTAGAGGCTGTTAAAGTCTCCCCTGAAACAGGGGAGATCTAGAGAGGTTCGGAGCTCAGAGCCACAGCACCGTACTAGCTAAGAATACAAAACTACACCCGCTCCAGCTTGATCTGCTTGGCTCCCTTGATACGGATAGGCACCATCTCTTCCTCCACGTTGGTCAGCTCCAGGCCAAAGTCCTCCGGTGTGGAGAGGCTGATAGATTTGATCAGGCGGTAAAATTTCACCACAAACTGCTCAAACGGTGTCAGCGCGTCATCTATCGCCACCCGCGTATTGAGGATGATAAACTTGAAGTCTGCCGGCATGTTGTACTTGCGCAGCGATGGATAGTGAGAGAGCTCATCTACCTCGCCACTCGCCACCATCTCCTCCACTATCTTCTTAAACATCAGGTTGACCTTGTGCTCTACCTTAAAGCCAAAAGACAGCTTCACAAAGAAGCAGCGCCGGGGTATGATCGTATCTACCCCGTAGGTGATACCATACGGCTCATTGGTGATATCTACGTGTACGAACCAGTAGATATCCGCCCGCTTAGGCCGCTTGCGGAAGATGGAGTACACGATATTGGAATCTATATGGCTCTTGTCATTGGCCATGCTCAGGTACACCAGGTTATTGGCCTCCTTGGCTATAGACTCATCCTTCATCAGGTCCTTGAGCGGAGCCACGTAGTCCTTCACCTCTACAAACTCCGTATGCTTCTTGCGCAGCAGGCGCGCCTGATAGAAGACATACATCACACCAAACAGCACCACTGCTATGAGGAAGGTGAACCAGCCCCCATGCGGGAATTTTTCCAGATTAGACACGAAGAAGGCACCCTCTACAGTATAGAGGAATACAGCCAGGCTCACTACCCAGATCATTGGTTTGCGCTGGATATATTTCAAGTAGACGAGCAGCGCGGTGGTCATGAGCATATTCAGCATGATGGCCAGGCCGTAGGCCGCATCCATCTTGGCCGACTCCTGAAAGATGAATACCACCGCCACACAGCCAAAGAACAGGAACCAGTTGATGAACGGGATGTACATCTGCCCCTGGTGCTGCGTAGGGTAGATCACTTTCAGGTTTGGCCAGAGGCGCAGTTTCATGGCTTCATTCACCAGGGTGAAGCAGCCTGTGATCAATGCCTGAGATGCGATGATCGCAGCCATAGTAGCTACTGCCACACCTATCGGCAGAAACCACTTAGGCATCATATCATAGAAAGGTGACCCGGTAGAGCAGCCATGGTCCATGCATCCCAGCAGGTAGGCCGACTGGCCAAAGTAGTTCAGAAGCAGGCAGCCCAGTACAAAGGCCCAGCTCACGCGGATGTTCAGCTTGCCGCAGTGGCCCAGGTCAGAGTACAGCGCCTCGCCACCTGTGGTGCAGAGGAAGACCGCCCCCAGTATCCAGAAGCCGCCCGGATAGATGGTGAGCAGATGGATAGCCCAGTAGGGGTTCAGCGCTTTGAGCACTACCGGATTTTTGATGATCTCTATGATGCCTAGTGTGCCGATCATGATAAACCAGATGGTCATGACCGGACCAAAGATACCCCCTACCACACGGGTGCCAAACTGCTGGAAGATGAACAGCCCGATCAGGATTGCGATCACGATGGGCACTACGGTAGTGATGTTAGGATTGATCAGGCGGAGGCCCTCTACGGCAGAGGAGATAGAGATAGGCGGGGTGATAAAGCCGTCTGCTATCAGGCTCGCGCAGCCTATCAGCGCCGGGAAGATGGTCCACTGCACCTTGTAGCGGCGCACGAGCGCATAGAGTGCAAAGATACCGCCCTCACCACGGTTGTCCGCGTCGAGCGCGAGGTACACATACTTGAAGGTGGTCACGATCATGAGCGTCCAGAAGACGCACGACACCCCGCCGAAGATCAGCTCCTGCGTGAGATGGCGGTCATGTATGATGGCACTGAGAACGTATATGGGTGAGGTACCGATATCTCCGAAGATGATGCCCAGAGTGATCAGTACACCTGCAGCACTTAGTTTGTGCAGGTCATTATGGTCTGACATGTATAGCTCCTATAGTAAATGAACAATACGGGGGAATCAAAACATAGCCGCCGGAACGACACTCATAGCTATACATCAGGCGGTGTTAATTTTGTTACACAAAGTTAAAACCTATTTAGGCAGACTATAAAGCTTTGGGGCAAAAATATTTACCACCGCACGCAGTGGCAGTTTTTCGGTTTACCGTTAGTACGTATATAATCTTTGTAGAATATGGCGAAGCGTGGTAGGTCGTCGGCATTGATCCAGTCTACCCCGGCGTCCAGCAGCGTACTCCAGACACGCTCATCCTGCGGCGCGGCGTAGAAGCGTATCTGCCGCCCGTGCTCGTGTGCGGTCTTCACCAGGGCATCCAGCCGCGCGCGCTGCTTCTTGGGCATCGCCCCATGCCCCCGCCAGGCGAAGTGGCTACTGTACGGATCACTGACGCGCTCTATGACGTGCGGCGGCAGGCTGTCTGCAGACTGACTGATGTCAGCATCTGCGGTGATGTACAGCTCCCGGTCGGTGCGCAGGCTGCGCCACGGCCTGTTGCCTGTGATCAGCAGCTTGATAGGCCCGCCGTGGCCCAGCCGGTCGGCCAGAATGGGCTTGTACCGCTCTATCAGTTCCTTCAGCACCACATAGCAGGCCTCAGGGTCATTTTTAAACTCGACCATAAAGATGGTGGGCGTCGTATCTCCGGCATACACCTGCCCACGGTTGGCCTGTATGCGCTCCTGTATGGGGCGCAGGTACAGCTCCTCTATGTCCTTCTTGCCGCTATCCAGCGCCAGCCCGTTGTGGTCCACTATCAGCTTGCCTTTATGCAGCCATACATCTATCTCTATAGACTTATACCCGTATTGCAGCGCATCAAAGAGCGGATGCTCATGCGTGTAGTCATTGTGCGAGTGCCCGCTCTCCAGTATCGTGACCGGAGCCACAGACTGTGCAGATACCATCGCTGCCACAGTCAGCAGCAGGCCCGTCAGTAGTTTTCTCATACCGGCAAAGATAAGAGAAGTGGGTTGCGGGAAGGTTAAAGTTGAAAGGTTGCGCTGCCACCTGCAATCCTCCGCGATGCTGGCGGCTATAAGTCTAAAAAGTGATCCCCTTCTACCATACTTAAATTGAAGATCGCTTCGGCTTTTATCTCGCTTATTTTTTTAGGTGAAAAAGCTTCACAAAGAACTTAGTCAAACAAAAAAGCCCTACCGGGTGTGGTAGAGCTTTTGAAATATTGTGTGGTGTGTAATTATGAATTCATAGACACGAGGAATTCCTCATTGGTCTTGGTGCCGCGCATGTGCTGGAGGAGGAACTGCATGGCTTCTTCCGGCTTCATGTCTGCGATATAGTTGCGGAGGACATTCATACGGGTGGTCACCTCGCGGCCCAGCAGCAGGTCATCCTTACGCGTGCTGGACGATACGATATCGATAGCAGGGTAGATACGCTTGTTGGCCAGCTTGCGGTCCAGGGTGAGCTCCATGTTGCCCGTACCCTTAAATTCTTCGAAGATCACTTCGTCCATCTTGGAGCCGGTCTCGATCAGCGCCGTAGCGATGATGGTCAGCGAGCCGCCGTGCTCGATCTTGCGCGCTGCGCCGAAGAACTGCTTAGGCTTCTGCATCGCATTGGCCTCTACACCACCGGAGAGTACCTTGCCGGATGATGGGGCTACTGTATTGTGCGCACGGGCCAGACGAGTGATAGAGTCCAGCAGGATCACTACATCGTGGCCGCACTCTACCAGGCGCTTGGCCTTCTGGAGTACCACGGTAGAGACCTTCACGTGCTTGTCTGCCGGCTCGTCAAAGGTAGAGGCGATGACCTCTGCGCGTACGCTGCGCTCCATATCAGTCACCTCCTCCGGGCGCTCATCTATGAGCAGCACGATGAGGTAGACCTCAGGGTGATTGGTAGCGATCGCATTGGCTATGTCTTTCAGGATCGTGGTCTTACCTACCTTAGGCTGTGCTACGATCATGGCACGCTGGCCTTTGCCGATAGGCGTGAAGAGGTCTATGATACGTGTGCTGAGACGGTCGTGTGTAGTAGTCAGCGTCAGCTTCTCCTCTGGGAAGAGCGGCGTGAGGTAGTCGAAACCTACACGGTCGCGGATATCCTCAGGCAGGCGGCCGTTGATGGTATCTACCTTGAGCAGGGCGAAGTATTTCTCACCTACCTTAGGAGGGCGGATATAGCCCTTTACGGTATCGCCGGTCTTGAGGCCGAAGAGTTTGATCTGTGATGGAGAGACGTAGATATCATCTGGTGACGACAGGTAGCAGTAGTCAGATGAGCGCAGGAAGCCATAGCCATCCGGCATCATCTCCAATACACCCTCGCCCTCTATGATCGCGTCTGTCTCTACGCTGAATATCTCCTGGCCCTGACGGTTGCGCCATTGGGCTTGCTGATTGTTGTATTGGTGCTGGTTTTGGTGCTGATGCTGCGGGCGTTCGCCTTGCTGCACATCAGTATTGCCCTCTACCTCGGGCTGTGGCTGCTGCTGTCCGTCTGTGGCCTGAGCCTCTGCCTCCGGTGTGGGCATGGCGTTGGTCACGGGCAGCTCGGCCTGTGCCTTTGGTTTGTGTTCCTGCTTGTTGTGATGTTGCTTGCGCTCCTGCTGCGGCCTGTCCTGCTGCTGTTGCTTGCGCTCTTCTCTTTTCTGCGGAGCAGGTGCCTGTGCTTTTACTTCTTCGGCTACCGGTGCAGAGGTTTCTTCTTTTTTAGGTTCTTCTGTAGCTGCTTCTGCTGCTTCCGGCTTTTCACCTTTTACAGGTTTGCGGGTGCGCGGGCGGCGTGCTTTTTCTGATATGGGCTTATCGTCTACATCAGGAGCATCTGTGAGGGCCTGCGCGTCGAGTATTTTGTGGATCAGATCAGACTTTTCGAGCTTGGCAGCTCCCTTGATCTTGAGTTTGTCAGCTATCTCTGTGAGTTCCGGCAGGATCATCTCATTGAGCTGGAGAATGTCGTACATACGTATGTTTTATGTTTTTAGAAAGGCTTGCCGTACGTGGCAAAGTATTGTGAGAGGAATGATAACAAGTGAAAGAAAATAACACTTACGTTGGATGGTCTTGGTCGCTTCGATCTGAAAAAGGGAAACGGAATGCGCGTGAGTGCTTGCGTATTGCGTCACAATATTAAATATTCTTTCTGAAACAGCCAAATGCTGGCCAAACGCCCAGCTATTAACAACCTGCCGTGAGCGGAAGCCTCTCTCTTTGCGAGAGGGGTTTGGGGTGAGGTCTCAAAAACCTATCTTTGCCCGCCTAAACGAAGCATCTGCTATCATGATAGAGATCAACATCATACGGACCCAGCCGGACCAGGTCAAGAAAGCACTGGCCAAGAAACAATTTAAGGACCTGCACCTGGTAGACGACCTGCTACAGGTAGATGAGCAGCGCCGCAAAGTGCAGCAATCACTCGAAGAAATACGTGGCAAGGAGAATATCCTGGCTAAAGAAATAGGGGAGCTATTTAAGTCTGGCAAGAAGGACGAAGCGGATCGGAAAAAGGCGGAAGTAACCGGCCTGAAAGAAGAGTCTGCCAAACTCAATGAGCAGCTGACCAAACTGGAAAACGACCAGAAGGATATCCTCGTGAAGCTGCCTAACCTGCCGCATAGCTCTGTGCCGGAGGGCAAGACACCGGAGGATAATGAAGTAGTGAAGCAGGTAGGAGAGATACCTACCCTGCATGAAGGTGCGCTGCCGCACTGGGACATAGCAAAGAAGTACGACCTCTTTGACCTCGAGCTGGGTGTCAAGATCACAGGCGCCGGATTTCCGGTGTATAAGGGTAAAGGAGCTAAACTGCAGCGTGCGCTCGTGAGCTTCTTTCTGGATCATGCTATCGAGGCCGGCTATGACGAGGTGATACCGCCGTATATGGTCAATAAAGATTCCGGCTTTGGCACCGGCCAGCTACCGGATAAGGAGGGCCAGATGTACCACGCCACGGAGGATGACTTTTACCTGATCCCTACTGCCGAGGTGCCCGTGACTAATATCTACCGCGATGAGATCATAGACGAGAAGGCCCTGCCTAAAAAGAATACCGCCTATAGCCCGTGCTTCCGCCGTGAGGCCGGTAGCTATGGCAAGGACGTACGCGGCCTGAACCGCCTGCATCAGTTTGAGAAAGTGGAGATCGTGCAGATCGTACATCCTGATAAATCATACGAGGTACTGGAGGATATGGTGAAGCATGTGGAGGTGCTGCTGCAGAAGCTGGAACTGCCATACCGCATCCTGCGCCTCTGTGGTGGCGATATGGGCTTTGCCTCTGCGCTCACTTATGACTTTGAGGTATACAGCACAGCGCAGCAGCGCTGGCTGGAGGTGAGTTCTGTATCAAACTTTGAGACCTTCCAGACGAACAGACTGAAGGCACGATTCCGTGATGAAAACAAGAAGGTACGCCTGGCTCACTCACTGAATGGTAGCGCCCTGGCGCTGCCACGTATCGTAGCATCACTGCTGGAAAACCACCAGACCCAGGATGGTATCAAGATACCTGCGGCGCTGGTGCCGTATACTAAGTTTGACAAGATCGGATAGTCCCTGCTACACCTCCGGGGAAAGTATGTCCCAACACGAAAACTGATACGGGCAGGGATAACTTTTTATCTTCTTCGCAGAAGGTATTTATTGTCGCAGCGCGGATATGGCTGATCTATACCGAGACTGTTTAGCTCACTATCCACTTGGTGCTGCATACGGCCGTCAGCACAAACCCTGCCAGATTTCTCTCCGTAACATTCCAGGGAATGATGTGCTGTTTTCCTGTGGGAAAGTACTGACACTAGCATGACTCTTGCAGGAACTAAAAGGAATATGTTTACGTTCTATTACTATAAGTAAATCACCATGAAGTCAACCACCGCTATGAATGTCCTGCTGCTGGCTTTTTGCGCTACATTGCTGGTATTTGTATTCTTCAGCTCCCGCCTGACTGAGCTCAATAAGGTGCGTCAGGCACAGCTGGAGTCCACGAGCAGATAGGACATCGATCATCCAGTATTCAATCTCTTAGATGGGGGCTCTAGACGGCCCCCTTTTTTGTGGG
>JAFDYP010000546.1 GCA_018267355.1 Bacteroidota bacterium | reverse complement strand
TGGTTATTCTTTTCATAGAATGGTTTTTAAGATTCTTGTCGATTGCGAATATAGTGGTATTAATATTACCTATTGTAAAAGTATCATTAAGTCTTACCTGTTCAAGACTGGACTACACCTTTGCTTGCAAACCATTTCTTATACCCTGATATTGCTTTAAAGCCTGTAATGGAAGTGAATATAGACAAGCATTTGTCAGGCAATTGTCACATATAATGAATGGCTAGAATAGTATCCTGTACTGCGGCAATGGGAAGAGCCCTTGCTGATATTGGGTCACCAGGCTATTGGTACGGGTGTCGTAGAGCTTGATAAAGACATTGCGGTGGTTGGTCACATTCTGCACATCAAAAGAGAACTCGTGCGTGACTTTACGCAGGCTGATGCGGTAGCTGATCTTCAGGTCCAGCCGGTAGTAGATGGGATACTCCAGGGAATAAGCCTGTGCGTCTATATCCACCTCATGGCCTTGTAGCTGGCTCTGTACCACATCTACAGGCGTGTAGTAGCGCCCACCTGCTACTGTGAATTTACCATCCACAGCTATCACGTGGCGCTTCACTCCCTTCTTGCCGCCAAAGCGGTACTCGTAGCCTCCCAGCGTATTGACCACATAGTGCCCGTTGAAGGCTGTATTGCGCCAGACACCATCACTGCCCCTGTACTTTGAGTCAAAGAGCGAGGCTGTGACGAGGAAGTAATAACCCTTGCTAAAGAACTTCTCCATAGTCAGCTCCAGGCCATAGTTGCGGCCCACTCCCCTATTCACGAGGAAGGTGTTATTAGGTGTATTGAAAGCTGCTCCTGCATTGAGCATACTGAAGCTGCTGCTCTGCTGCTCTACCGGTACATTGTCCAGGTACTGGAAGTAGGCTTCTGTCTTGAGGTGAAAGTCCTTGAAGAAGACGAGATCATAGCCTAGTACTACGTGATTGCTCCGGGTGAAGCCCATGTGCAGATTTGTAGGCCGGCCGCTACTGGCTGCGCTGGTGTCATAGTTGTAGTAAGTGGGCAGCGGCTGTATGCCATTGTGCAGGCCATAGCCAAGGCTGAGGTATTGCCGCTCATTGATCTGGTACTTGAGTCCTAGTCGCGGCTCGGCAGAGATGCTATTGCTGAGTGTATAGTACTGCGAGTGCGCACCCACATTCAGCACAAAGCGGTCACCGAACTTGTGCTGCCATGTCAGATAAGCCTCCATCAGATCGCTAAAGCCTGTGCCGTATTTGAGCGGATAGAAGTGACCATACACGGAGAGGCTGTCAGAGAACTTTACATCATACACATTACTGATCAACCCTGCTACAAGTGTATTGCGTGCATTCAGCTTGTTGCTATACATCAGGTGCGCGCTGTACTTATTCTGCCGTAGCGTGACACGATCATAGGAGGTGATGATAGACCGGTCTACGATATTGATGGTGTCTATATTGGCTATCTGGCGCTGATGCGAGGCGGCGATGGTCCAGCGGAAGAAGGACCGCGGCGTGATGAAGTAGGTGTGAGAGAAACCTAAGACACCCGTCCTGACACGGTTGTAGATATTCTGGTTTTCATTGCCGTAGAGATTGTTGGTATTCTTCAGATCAGCATTGGAGCCTACGAGGTCTATGCTGCTCAGGCCTCCGAGGCCAAAGAGGCTGAATGTGCCGGCTTTCTTCGCAGGTACATTGACCTTGAAGGATAGATCCTGATACTCAGGTGTGGCTGTACCGGTGCCGAAGTTAGCCCCCAGCAGTTTGAAGAAGCCAAGGGTAGAGTAGCGATAGTTGATCAGCCAGGAGGCTTTGCTCTTCTTCTTTGCAAAGGGGCCCTCGGCACCCAGCTCTATACCATTGAAGCCTATCTGCCCGAGAAACTCATACTTGTCCTTATTGCCATTGCGCATCTTCAGGTCAAAAACACCGGAGGTCGCATTGCCGTATTCGGCTGGGAAGGCAGAGGTGAAGAAGTCGCTACGGGCAAGGGTATTGTTATTGAGCATGCTCACCGGGCCGCCCGTACTGCCAAAGCTGGCGAAGTGATTGGGGCTCGGTATGTCTACGCCATCCAGCCGCCATAGCAGACCCATAGGCGAGTTGCCACGGATGATGATGTCGTTGCGGGCGTCATTGGCGCCACTCACACCGGCAAAGTTGGATGCCATACGAGCGGGGTCATTGCGGCTGCCACTGAAGCGGCTGGTCTGCTCTACATCAAAGGAGCGCGCACTCACGGTGGCAAACTCATTCTTGGCTGCCCCCTTAGTGACCTTGTCAGTGACTTGTACCTCTTTGAGTTCAGAGACCTGCTCCTCCAGCTCTATGGTGAGCTGGTTCTCTTTGCCGGCTATCACCAGGATGTCGTTGGCCCCGCCGTCTTTATATCCTATGTACGATACCCTGAGTGAGACGCGCCCGAGTGGCACGCCCGCCAGGGTGAAGTAGCCACTGCTATCGGTCTGGGCCCCGATAGGCGGGTTGGATCCTAGTACATAGACATTGGCGCCGGTGATGGGGAACTTTGAGTCACGGTCTACTACCTGGCCCCTGATGTTCTTGAGGTCCTGAGCATCAGTGACAGCAGCACACGACAGCACGCACAGGCACAGCAGGCTGTGGAGGTAAGTAGTCATAAGGCGTTTAGGTGGGTGCACGTGTCAAATATAGCATTACCCGCAGAGGTGTGGTAGGCCAGATAGCAGCGTTCCTTACCCAATGCGGGAGCCTATGAGAAAGGTGATGGTCGATACAGCGGCCGTGAGGAAGATGCCCCAGAGGATGTCTACGATGACCACCACCACCGGGAAGCGGGCTATGGTAGCCAGATTGGTCAGGTCATAGGTGGCATAGCAGAGCAGGCCGAGCACGGCGCCATTCACCAGGGCAGTAGTCCATACCTGCTCCCGCATGGCCGGCACCACGGCAAAGAAAAGAATGCCCCCTATATAGATGAGGTAGAAGATGATAGCGGCCGCCCAGCGGGGCTGCTCAGCCAGGAGGT
>JAFDYP010000545.1 GCA_018267355.1 Bacteroidota bacterium | reverse complement strand
TTGGTTTTGTTGCTTGTTGCTCTTTACTAGCAAACAGCAACAGGCAACAAAAGTACATAGTCACTCCTCGCGATGAAGATCATATTACTGCCAATAAAACCGATTGATTACATCTTGCCCAGTACGATCATCTGATCGAGGGTAGGTCCGGCACTGCCGCCCTTAGGCTCTATGGTGACAGCAAATGCCTGAGGCTCAGTCACATCATGCATATGTGCCAGAATGGTTTCCTGTGGACCGAGCGGTAGCACACCGAGGTCTACCGGCTTGCCGTCTACTATGGCCCAGAGCTGGTACTGCTTGCCCTCTGCCAGTGGCGGCAGGCCTGCGGTATTGATGTAGGTAGACTTGCGCTGCTTATCCCAGTAGATCAGAGCTTTGGCCGCAGGCGAGAGAGGCAGCCCGGCCAGCTCCACCTTCACATTAGATGGATTGGACAGGATGGTCAGGTCCTCGGTCACGGTATTGATCTGCCTGGTCAGGTGAGCATTATTATCTGCCATCACGGTCTTGTCAGACTGTAGCTGTGCCAGCTGGCCGTTCAGGTCTTTATTCTGCGAGTACTGGTAGTAGTTGACACCCAGGCTGAGGACAAAGAGCGCT
Organism: Bacteroidota bacterium; assembly: GCA_018267355.1. Lineage (GTDB taxonomy): Bacteria > Bacteroidota > Bacteroidia > Chitinophagales > LD1 > UBA1941. The sequence goes on along the minus strand of JAFDYP010000545.1, from coordinate 3,147 downwards.
ACCGATGCAGCCGCCAGCCACATGTAGGTGCCGCCCGGAGGGGCCATCTGCACCGTGCGGGGCTCTGCCGCGTCAGACAGGTCCAGCTGAGACAGGATACGGTCTCTCAGTGCCGCAGGCGGGGTGGCAGGCACCGCGGTGGCATAGCCATCCATAGCGGCCTGTATGGCCTCCAGCTCTGCCCGCACATCAGGGTGGAGCGCAGCCATAGCCTCTACCTCCCTGCGCTCAGCCGGTGACAGCTGGTCGTAGACGTAGAGTTCCAGCACTCCTGATTCTATGTATTCCCTGGTTTCCACTTTACTCTATCCTTGTCGTTTATCTTCTGTTTTCCTTAGGCTATTTAAATAATTTTCTCAGATTCATGGTAGCACTACGGAGACGGGTTTTGACCGTACCGAGTGGCATGTTGTATTCCTCCGCTATTTCTGCTTGTGTGTATCCCTTGAAGTACATCAGGTCTATGAGCAGGCGCTCGTTGGGATCCAACTTGCCCACTACCTCGCGGAGACCTATCTGATCAGGCTTGATAGACTCCGATTGCATCTGACCTAACTGATTTACGGATTTTTCTGTACTCTGGTTTTTCTGACTATTGCCATAATCTTTTGACCTTGTCTTGTCTATGGCCAGATTGCGGCAGATATTGAGCATCCAGGTGAAAAGCTTCCCCTTGTCAGCATCATATCCCTTTATATTGTTCCATATCTTGACAAATGCCTCCTGCAGCACATCGCTGGCCGTCTCCTCATCAGGTATGATGCGGTTTATGACGCCAAAAAGTGCTGTGCAATAATTGTCGTAGAGATGCTCATATGCCATGCGGTCATTGCGCTGGAGGCGTGCCACCAGTTCCTGTTCAGATATATTCAGACGCGTAGGCAATGTGAGGTCGGATCGAAGATCTTGAATTGAAAATACTGATAAAAATCATAAAACAAGGCATCCGCGCTATTAGTTCGTCCACTCCGGCGAAAAAATATCAGAGATTAAAGGTTTCTATCTTCCTGTAGAGTGTATTGAGGCCTATGTCCAGGACACGGGCTGCCTCGGCCTTATTGCCCTTGGTGATATTCAGTACGCGCTTGATGTGCTGCTTCTCCACCTCCTCGAGCACCAGAGAGTTGGTACCGCTCTCCTGAAAGGTCAGCTCCAGCGGGAGAAACTCCGGCCGTAGCTCACCATCGCAGAGTATCATGGCACGCTCTATCACATTGCGCAGCTCCCGGATATTGCCCTTCCAGCTGTGTTTCTTCAGCGTATCGAGAAAAGCCCTGGTCACTTTGGGCTTCGCTATGGCCATCTTGTCTGAGAACATACGCAGGAAATGCTCTGTGAGCAGGTCTATATCCTGTATGCGCTCACTCAGTGAGGGCAGCGTGATCTGAAAGACGGAGAGCCTGTAGAAAAGGTCTGCACGAAACACTCCCTTTTCTATTTCCTTATGCAGATCGCGGTTGGTCGCGGTGATCACACGCACGTCTACAGTGGTGGGCTTTGAGTCTCCCACTTTGTAGAACTGCTGCGTCTCCAGCACGCGGAGCATTTTGGCCTGCAGGTCTATGCTCATCTCTCCTACCTCATCGAGGAATATAGTGCCCCCACTCGCCTCCTCCATGAGGCCTTACTTGTCTTTGGTCGCACCGGTAAAGGAGCCCGCCTTGTGGCCAAAGAGCTCGCTCTCCAGCAGCTCTTTGCCAAAGGTACTACAGTTGACCGCTACAAATGGTTTGTTCTTGCGCTTGCTAGAGTAGTGTATAGCCTGTGCAAATACCTCCTTGCCTGCTCCAGTCTCTCCGAGCAGGAGTACGGTAGCATCTGTCTGCGCTACTTTCATGGCCAGTCCCTTGGCAGCCTCCAGCGCCGGAGAGGCCCCTATGATACTGTCAAAGCCATATTTGTCTGATATCTTGTGCTCCAGCTGGTCTATACGGGCCTGCAGCTGAGATTTCTCTATCGCCTTATTGATCAGCGGGATGATCTTGGTATTGTCGTCGCCTTTCACCAGATAGTCAAAGGCGCCGTTTTTGATAGCCATCACGCCGTCTGCTATGGTGCCATAGCCGGTGATCACGATGATCTCTGTCAGGGGGTATTTTGTCTTGATGGTCTGCACCAGCTCTATGCCATTGGCATCGGGCAGATTCACATCACTCATCACCACCATCACCTTCTCTTTCTCCAGCACTTTCAGTCCCGACTGCGCATCGCCTGCGGTCAGTACATCAAAGCCCTCCTTGCTGATGATGCGTGCCAGCAGCATCTGGAGTGCCTTGTCATCGTCTATGATGAGAACTGTTTTATTCATTCCTCACAAACATAGACAAATTAACTTATACGAAAATCCCCTTTTCTAGGTATAAATGGGGGTTGTTTCCCTATACGGAGGTGAATATGAAGTAGCAGCTATACATTCGCGGTGAGTACCTGTAGAATACACAATAAATAACTTGTGTACCGCAACAATGCCATGACAAAACTGTGACAAAATGATCACATCATGAACGGGCAGAAGACTGCACGGGGCTTATGTTTGGTCGTGATGGTGTACATCAGCGCTACCTCAGGCGCACCAAATGTAGAGGAGGCCGTGCGGAGTTTTGACACATTGATATCATACGAGAGGCCGAGGGTGAAAGCTTTGTAGTCCAGGCGTGTCTGTACGATCACTGCATCACCCATTGGTGTCTCCAGCCCCTTGGCTATACGTGCCTGCAGGCCCAGCGAGAGGAAGGTCCTGCTCATCGCCTTTGAGCCGAGCTGCATCTTTACGTGTGTTCCGATATTATACTGCTGTGCAGGTCCCTGTATCATCACAAAGAAGTTTGGTATGATCCACACCTTATCACTTACCGGTGCAGACACACCACCATGCAGTGTGGTCTTCATGTAGAGCTTGTCTGCGGCGGTATTGTTATTGCCGGTGGCAAAGAAAGAGATAGATGGCTGATTGAGGTGATTGAAGCTAAGGCCAAAGTAGAGGTCTGTCCGCTTCTTGATAGTGGTGGAGAAGAAGGTACCTATGCCTACATCACCAAAGTAAACCTTGGTGCGGGTAAACTGCTCCTGCGTGCCATTGGTGCTGCTGCTGGTACCTGTGGTAGGATCGTAATAGGAATCATAGGTGGATTTGCTTGGGTCAAATCC
>JAFDYP010000544.1 GCA_018267355.1 Bacteroidota bacterium | reverse complement strand
CGTACTCCCTGTTTATAGGTACCTGCTTCACAGCAAAAATCCCTATAAATGGGTATTTCCAAACTCTAAGGAATAAGTATTTTTGTAAAAATCGCTATGTGACAGCGATCGTTTTTTTTAAACCCACACCGATTCATCACCAAAACAATAAAAGCTATGGCACTCACATCCTGGAAGCTAGACGGCGCTACCACACCTACCTTTACTTTTGAAAACGTGACCGGTACCTGCACCATCAGCTACGGCGGCACCAGCCTGGTACTAAAGGCAAATGAAATACACCAATGGGCGATCGTGAAATCTGGCAACGACCAGTACTTTCAGGACAAGCTGCTCACCGCCTGGGGCAGTGTGACCAATGACCCCGGCGCAGGTATGAATAATGCAAACCTGAAGGTAAAGCTAAGCCCCGCATCAGGTGCCATCACCCTGATAGGCAATGGTGACGTGCGTAATGGCAATGACGGCCTCTACTCCTTTACCATAGACATCACAAACAGTACAGCCACCGTGGTGAAATGTGTGGTGGTCTCCGTAGACAAATCCTGGTTTACCGGCAAGACCCCCGTATGAGCCGCATAGCAGCCCGTATGGCGGGTGCCCTGCTGCTATTTCTGACCGCCTGTACCTCAGTATCGCGCGTGGCCGCCACCAGCCAGGGTCCCTGCGCAGGCAGCCGCATCAGATCGGTCATGCTGATAGAGACCGACAACTGTGATGACCTACCCGCCCTCGTGACCTGGCTGGACAGCTGCAGGATCACCAGTGGCATACTACTGCTGTACGACATACGCCGCTGGGGCGATACCAGTGTGCTGGGCGTACTCCGCTCCAGAGGTATGTACATCCAATACTATACGCCACCGGTAGACATGGCCATACACGGTGTGCATGCAGCTCACGCAGCCTATGCTGCTGCCCATACCCGCGTCCTGCCTGATACGGGCCTCGTAGCAGGTGGTGATGTAGTGAGCAGTATGAATAGCGGCGCATCCGGCCATATCCTGTATGTGAGTGGCAGCAAATCTCTCGACCTGAGCGGCCTGCTGGATGACCGGCGCTTTCGCCTGGAGCTGGCGGCCTATGGCTATGACTCTATCTGCTACAGGCACGGCCTGCTGCAGGGTGGTGATGAGCTCTGGACCAGAAACCACCTGATACTGGGCCGCACCAGCCTGGACTCCTTCTCCGCCACCCGCAGCTATGCAGAGGCAGAGGCGCGCATCAGAGAGGTCTACCCTATGGACACAGGCCAGACCATAGAGTGGCTCATCACTGACAATAAACAACTCTACCACCTCGACCTATTTGTGACCTATGCCGGGCAAAACTATCAGGGCAAGGAGCAATTTTTCATAGGCTATCCGGCCAATCACATAGAGGGACCGGACTCTGTGAAAGTGAAGCGAATGGCCCTCGACCTGGATACCCTCACACACCGCCTGGATACGCTGCTGCAGCGCCTCTACCCGGGTAGCTATGATCTCTGTAGGGTGCCGTTCTTCTCCAATGGCTCCCTGATATCTCCGCTGAATGGCCTGGCCAACTGTATAGACGGGCAGCCGGTCTACTGCATGCCGTATCCAGTGGGTGCTATGTCACCCAGACCAGACCCTACAGACTCAGTGCAGATGGTCGCCATCATGGATACAGCGTACAGCCGCATGAGTGCAAAGATCAGGGTACAGCGCGTGAATGTACCGGAGGCCTTTATGGCATCAAATCCTACCGGCGGCGGCCAGTCTCTGCACTGTATGGTAGCCATCCTGCGCCGCGACCCCTGAGGCGCCCTAGACCACAGCGGCGGCAGTGCTCATCGTCACTTTATGGATATGCTTATGCAGCCAGGCTTTGACCGGGGTATGATGCTGGCAGGAGGCCAGTGCTTCTTCGCTGTTTTTCCTCAATGTATCCCAGTGATCCGGGCCGTTTTTGAGCAGCAGGTGGAGCTGGCGTAGTATGTAGGCATGAGAGTCGTGGAGCTGGCCCCGGCTGCCCAGCGTGCGCTGCAGGCTCCTGCACTGGTAGGATAGCAGGTCATACTGCTGCATCTCATAGCGCGCTATGAGCTGGTGCAGCATGGCCTCATGCCTGATGTCCATGCGCACGTCTGTTTTGTCTGTGATGATCTTCTCCGTATAGTCTACCACGCGGTCCCAGTCCTCTATCATCATGCAGGAGATGGCAGTATTGCTGTAGAGTGTCAGCTCGCGTGATTTATTGAACTTGCGGCGGTACTTTCTGATACCGTGCTCTATCTCTGAGGTCATGGCCGCCGCCTCGGCAAAGCGGCCCGTATTCATATAGTAAAGCTGGCGGTAGAAGACGAGATTTTGAAAAGACTCCCCCGCATCATCTTCATTCATAGGCTCGATGGTGGCTGCATGATCCAGCAGCGCCTTCATCCCGTCAAAGTCTCCTGTCTGCTGCAGGCTGTAGACATAGTTGAATAAAGCGATCTTGTACATCACGCGCGCATTATCCTTCTGCTGCGGGTAGTGTAGCTCATACAGCTCGTATTGCAGCTTCACATACTGATGGTAGGCTGCATGATCACCTCGCAGCAGGTAGTAAAAGGTCCACGCCGAGTAGTAGCTCCTGTCCGTAAGGAAGCTCAGGCCGGGCCGGTAGTCGCGAAAGGATGGTATACTCATCCTGACCGCTACACGCTCCCAGAGGGCCTCATCCTTTTTGCCGCCCAGGCGGTACTGTATGAAGAGCCAGTTATTCAGCGCGCTGAGATCTGAGGTGATAGTGATACGATCCAGCAGCGGCAGCCGCTCCGTATCCAGGCCCTCTGCTATCTCGGGCAGCCGGTCCTGCTCGATCTCTATACGCATCATGTTTTCGCGCACCAGCAGCTGCAGCATGATCATCGGCTTGTCATACTTGTCAGCTATCTCTTTGGCCCGGGCGATGGCTTTGGCGCGGAGGCCGTTCAGCCGCTTCTGGCGGTAAAAGTCCTCCTCGGCCAGCAGGTCATTGAGCTGCTGGTCTACCGTCTCGCCGGAGTGGTAGTTCAGCATGGCGCGCATGATCATCTCCTGCAGGTTCTTCTTGTGATCCGAGAGGTTCTTGCCAAAACCTTTTTTGTTCAGTACAGGCAGCAGCGCCTTCTCGTCATAGCCCTCCTCTCCCAGCCCATCATAGATATCAAAGAGCTTGTCATACTTATTCTGCCCCCCTATCAGGTGCCGCTGCGAAAATATCTTGAAGTAGCGCTTCTCACTGGCAGAGAGCGACCTGATGAGCAGATACAGATTGTCTGACGACTTCATAAAGGATTTGGCTATATCGCCAATATAGTGAATCCTGTATTAGGATACCATAGCTGCGCGCGGACTTTCAGTAAGAGATGCCGGCCATCGCACTACCCGGTCATAAATAAGGAAGTAAACTATCTTTGCACACAGTCTACGTCTGATGATGCGCCCTCATATGAAAATGGTCCTGAAAATAGTATGTGCCCTGACCCTCTGGTGCACAGGCATGACGGCCAGTGCTGTCACTGGCGACTCTATCACTATCTACTATTACACCGGCGGCGTGTATCGCGATACTACCCTGTCTATGGATCATCTGCCTGCAGGTATACACGCCCTGCGCTACGACTCCATCAGCGATGTACGTATCAGGGGCAAAGGCGTGCAGGCGCTGGATAGCGTACTCTGGCCCATACTAGAGGCCACCAGATCGCTCTACCTGCAGACGCCCGCTCTCACCTCCCTGCCAGACATCAGGACAGGCAAGGTCCTTGACTTCTTCTACAGTGAGTATAGCCTGAGCCACCTGCGCTACCCCTCGCCG
>JAFDYP010000543.1 GCA_018267355.1 Bacteroidota bacterium | reverse complement strand
GTAGCGCTGCAGCTGAGATACATACAGGAGCTGCTGACTCAGAAGGAGATCACCCTGGAGGTAGACGACTCAGCACTGGACTGGCTGGGAGAGGAGGGCTTTGATCCGCAGTTTGGTGCACGCCCGCTGAAGAGGACCATCCAGAAGGAAGTGGTGAATGAGATATCTAAGATGATTCTTTCCTCTCAGGTGCACACAGGAGACCATATCAAGGTGTCAGCTAAAAATGGCAGCCTGGTCTTCAGCACCGGTCATTAAGAATGGTTAATTTTTGAGATAGAGACGCCTGATGCTTGCATCGGGCGTTTCTTATTTATATCAATAGCGCAGGATGAAGTCTTCTTTGGCCATCTTGCCCTGACGGAGAAAGGCGATGCCAAATCGGTATATATCTATGGTCAGGGTGATACGCGGATCGCGCTTGATCTCCTCCCAGGCTTGTGTCATCTCTGTGCTCCAGTATATGTCATCAAAGATCAGGATCGTACCTTCATGAGATTTCTCCAGCAGCTGATGGAAGTAGCGTATGGTCGGCTCGTAGCGATGATTGCCATCTATATAGGCCAGGTCCACCTTGCCCACTGTTTTCAGGAGCTCGGGCAGTTTTTCATCAAAGTTGCCCACAATAGAGGTCACGTTAGTTATTCCCAGTTCCTCCAGATTTTTAACAGCCTCTGCTGCCAGCGCGGCGCTGCCTTCTATCGTCATAAGGGTAGACTGCGGCGCACCGGTAGCTAGATAGGCTGTGCCGAGGCCCAGGCAGGTGCCTAGCTCGATGATATGCTCCGGCTGAAACTCACGGGCGATACCGTAGAGCACATTCCCGTAGCGCGTTGGTACTGTAGCTTTTGCAGCTATGCTGGATACGAGCCGTTCCTTGTGTCCGGGCATACTGCCCATATCTTCGATCAGTAGGGTACTATGTGTGTTAAGAAGTTGATTGCGGAGCTTGCTGATATTTTGTAATTCTGCGGCGTGTATTGTGTCGAGCACTTTCAGGAAAAACTGGTACACAAATGGTGAATGGAGGTAATACTTGGTCTTGGCCAGGCGTTGATATTTTAGAAACTCTTTAACCCGATGTATCGTATTAGTCATAATAACGGCCCTACTGTACCTTGATTCAAAGTGAATGTAACCCAAACCATGAGCAAAATTAAACTTACCCTTGTAGTTATCGCTACTTTTCTGGCTATGACGGCCTCGGCCCGCTCCAAGATGAAAAAGTACACCTATGACGGCATGCTCCGCAAGGGCTTTTACATGGGGGTCAGTGGCTCATTCAATAACTCCTGGATCCTCAATCAGAACAACTACAATACACTCGATCTCTTTTATGTACCGATCGTGCGTCAGTCTGAGATGAACTATGTTTTCACACCCGGCGGCAATGTAGGTGCCAATTTCGGCTATAACTTCAAGAACAAGTGGGGTGTCGAGTTTGAGCCGTCCTTCTCATGGGGCGGGCAGATATATGACGATGCCTTTAGCGGTCCGGTAGCTGCAGTCTATGACAAGCCTACCAGGACTTTCAAGCCGGATTATGTCAATGTACCCAATGCAGACTTTTACTTTCGCGATGACTACAGCTATGTGAATGTAAGGCGTGTGATCAAGTTCAACTATATCAACTTTCCTATCTACGCCAAGTTTCAGACACATATAGGTGATGTTGCCAATTTTTACCTCATGCTCGGGCCGCAGTTCAATTACCGCACATTTGCCTCAGAGTATGTGGAGGTAAATCACCACGAGTGGGATGGCCTCAATGGCGATCGTATACCTGCGGACCAGAAGTTTCAGAAAGTAGACGTAGGCCTGAGCCTGAAGCCCGGCGTAGATGTATATGCTAAAGACTGGATGTACTTTAGCCTGGGCCTCAATACCTATATCGGCCTGACCGACCTCAATGGCTCTTCACTCAAGGATCTGGGCTGGTTTTCAAAAAATGACGTAGACTATCAGAAGTCAAGGAATTTTTACCTGGGTTTGCAGTTGGGGATGCACTTTTTCCTGACTCCTAAGCCTTACTAAATTTCATAAAAACATATGGGTAAAGGCTGGACATGATCCGGCCTTTATTATTTAGGTCGCTGCAAATCAATGGCCTGCATCGAAACCTGTCTCCCGACTGTACACTTAGGCAGATATGACCTCATCTTGTGGATAAAGCCCTTGCATTTATCGGTAAATCTTGTAAAGTTTGTTTAATGATAAGCAAAGTAGTGTCTGGCCCTGATGAGGCTATCCATGATATCACTGATGGGGCGGTGCTCATGCTGGGAGGCTTTGGCCTCTGTGGCATACCGGAGAATACGATCTCAGCCCTGATCCGCAAAGGGGTCAAAGATCTGACCTGTATCTCAAATAATGCAGGTGTGGACGACTTTGGTATCGGGCTGATGCTCAAGACGCGCCAGGTACGCAAGATGATCTCCAGCTATGTAGGCGAGAATGCCGAGTTTGAGCGTCAGCTTCTCTCAGGTGAGCTGGAGGTAGAGCTGGTCCCCCAGGGTACCCTCGCAGAGCGCATCCGCGCAGGTGGGGCCGGTATACCCGCTTTTTTCACCCCTACCGGATATGGCACAGAAGTAGCAGAAGGTAAGGAGGCCCGCCAGTTTGAAAACGGGAAATGGTACATTATGGAAAGCTGGCTAAAGGCTGATTTTGCCATAGTCAAGGCCTGGAAAGGCGATAAGACGGGCAATCTGGTATTCCGTGGTACTGCCCGCAATTTTAATCCGATGATGGCTACCGCTGGCAGGATCACCATAGCGGAGGTAGAGGAGCTGGTAGAGCCGGGAGAGCTGGACCCCAATCAGATCCACACGCCGGGCGTTTTTGTCCAGCGGATATTCCAGGGATCAGCGTATGAAAAAAGAATAGAGCAAAGGACAACCCGCAAAGCATAATAATCGTACAATCACTAGAGATTAAGTAGTATAAACTAAAGGGC
>JAFDYP010000542.1 GCA_018267355.1 Bacteroidota bacterium | reverse complement strand
GGTACCAATCCCTCCCTGCTTTTCTCAAAAGTGAAAGACCTATGAGCCTGCGCTACTACATACAAGGCATAGGTGCCATGTCTCCGCAGGCTACCTGGGATCCATCCGCTTTTCTCGACGAGCCGGCACACTACGATCAGAATATCCTGAAAAGCATCACGCCCGACTTCAAGCAATATATCAATCCCGTTTCGCTGCGCCGTATGAGCCGTATCATCCGCATAGGCATGAGCGCGGCGAAGATATGCATGACAGATGCGGATCTCGCTATACCGGATGGCATCATCACCGGTACAGGCTACGGCTGTGCAGATGATACGATCAAATTCCTGCAGGAGATGCTGGCCAATAATGAGCAGCACCTCACGCCGACACACTTCACACAGAGTACATACAATGCGCTCTCCGGTGCTATAGCGCTCTCGCTGCGCTGCACTAACTACAATACGACCTACGTACACCGTGCATTTTCTTTTGAGAGTGGCGTGCTGGATGCGATGATGCAGATAGCAGATGCACCGCAAAAGCGGATGCTGATAGGGGGATTTGACGAGACAGATCCACACCACTACGCCATCACTACGAGGATAGGCTACTACAAGGAGGAACCGGTGCGCAACTTTGACCTCTACACCTCCGGTACACGCGGTACGATACAGGGAGAGGGGGCGTCCTTTATCACCCTGGGCGCTGAGCGTACTGGCAATGCCTACGCTACACTGGATGGTGTCAAGACCTTCTTTGGTATCAGGGACGCCGCTAAACTCAGCACCGCGGTGGAGCGGTTTCTCTCTGGCTGTGGCACGAGTGTGTCAGAGCTGGATCTCGTGATCAGTGGCCGCAGCGGCTGTGTGGTCAATGATCAACTGCTGCTGGCGGTGCAAGATAACCTGCTGGCCCATGTGCCTATGGCATACTACAAGCACCTGACCGGCGAGTACAGTGCATCTGCATCATTTGGAGCGTGGCTGGCGGCCCGTATCCTGCGCGGGCAGCGCATCCCTGCCGCTATGCTGCCCACTGCCACCCCTGCCGCGATACGCCGTATACTCTACGTCAATCAATATATGGGTGGCGAATACACCATGATGCTTTTCACCGGCGTGTAGCGATTGCATAGGTGCGACAAATGCTGTAGTTTTAAAATGTCATGCATCGCATACTGCTATATCTCATCCTCACTACTATATCGTGCATCACCATCCCTGCCTGCCGAAAAGCAATACCAGCCAGCGGCCCCGGCCTGGTGAAAAGTGTGACCATTCACGGTGATCCCTGTGTGACGAGCTACCTGTATGATGAGCAGGGACGTGTGGCCACCATCTCCCAGTGCGATACAGTAGAGCAATACACCTATGCTGCTGATACCATCGTCTATACGCGCGCAGTGGGCGGTAGTGTAGGCTACACCCTGATCTATCACCTCGATGCACAGGGTAGGGCGACTGCCTACCGATCTACGGTGACAGGCGGGCTGCAGACTGACTACACCATCACCTACGATGTAGACGGCCATCGCATCGCTCTGGCTGATATCGCCCATGCAGATAACTATACCAGCTATACCGTCTCTGCCGGTAATAATGTCTATGACACGGTCGCGTCCCCGTCAGGCAGTTATGCCATCAGCCGCACCTTCTATACGGGTACGAGCAATACACTGAGCTATGAAAATCTTGGCAAGACCTTTCTCGGCGCTTCATCGGAAAATCTGAAGAAGACGGAAACATACAATGGAGCAGGTGGTGCTGCCTACACACTGCAGTATGTCTATGAGCTGGACTACCTCAATGGCGTCTCCAGCCGCATCACAAAGGTCAACGACTCGGTGATAGAGACACGCACGTACGAATACTACAGCGAAAACTAGATCCGGCCGGCGTCTATGAGAAGTTTAGTTTTCAGGATGGTGGCCACAGCCAGGCCATCACGTATCTCACCACGCATGGTCATCTGGTAGAGCTCCTCAAAGGGTATTTTGCGGATAGCCAGCTTCTCATCTTCCTCAGGCTTCTCGCCTATGTAGGATAGTCCTTTTGCCACGAAGCTATAGGAGACCTCATCAGTCGTAGAGTTTGAGAGCTGCATCTCCAGGATCATCTCGTAGTGCTCAGCCTGCAGGCCTACCTCCTCATGCAGCTCACGCCTGGCAGTATCCAGCGGAGAGGTGCCCTCAGGACAGCCGCCTTCTACTACCTCCCACTCATAGGAGTCGAGTGGAAACCGGTACTGCCCTACGATCCATGTATTGTAATCTTCATCCAGTGGTATGATAGCTACGGCATAGTTGCGAAAGTGAACGACGCCATAAATGCCGTCATTGCCGGATGGATTAGTGACCTGGTGCTCGGTGATGCTGATCCACGGGTTGGCATATTTCAGCTCGCTGGAGTTGATCCGCCACGGGCTATCTACTTTGTTCATCTTCATAATACAGAGACGCTAGACATTAGACAATAGACGTTAGACCGCGTAATAATAATGATTACTTAGCGCAAACATGTTGCATTTGTCTAGCGTCTAATGTCTAGCATCTAACGTCTAAATTTTCGAGCAGATAGGACACACCTCAGGATCATGCCCGCGTGCGGGGCAGTACTCCCTGCCAAAGAAGATGATCTGCAGGTGCAGTTTATTCCACAGCGCCTCGGGGAAAAGGCGCTTGGCATCTTTCTCAGTTTGCTCTACATTTTTGCCATTGGTCAGCCGCCAGCGGGTCATGAGGCGGTGTATATGCGTATCTACGGGGAAGGCCGGATAGCCAAATGCCTGAGACATGACCACCGAGGCTGTCTTGTGACCCACACCGGGCAGTTCCTCCAGTTCCTCGTAGGTCTGTGGCACCTCGCCCTTATATTTCTCCATGAGGATACGAGATAACTCGGAGATCGCCTTAGACTTGGTAGGAGAGAGGCCGCAGGGTTTGATGATCTCGCGTATCTCGTCTACATCCAGCTTCATCATCTTCTTTGGCGTATCTGCCAGCGCAAAGAGATCGGGTGTCACTTCGTTCACGCGCTTGTCCGTACATTGCGCCGATAGCAGCACCGCAACCAGCAGCG
>JAFDYP010000541.1 GCA_018267355.1 Bacteroidota bacterium | reverse complement strand
CTGTTACCAGAGAATTTTCCTTCCAAGGTAAACCTGTTTCCCCCGAAGCATTAATACCGCTTTTCCCATCTATGGCAGATGGTACTTCGCCGGACTCTTCTTCCCTTCAGATGTATCCGTATCGGTCGCAAGCTATCCGTGACACCACGGGGTATTGTCTCTGCAAACAGGGATATATGGGCTGGCTAAGCAGAAAGCGCGGTACAGACGACTATGAGCAAGTAATAGATAGTACTCAAGAATTTATCATGAGTGCCTATGTCAGCTACTGTGTCAGGCAGATGACTACGGGCAATAAGTTTATCGTAGAGACTGCTTACAATAGTGGTGGTACGCTGACGGAGCAGTGTATCATGGTACTCGATATACGTGGCGACTATCTGGTGAAACTGGCCAGTCTCTGCAAAGACTATGATACTAAGTACAATACTTTCGAGATAAAGGGCAATATAATAGAACTAGGCCCCAAGCGGCTGATCATCCCCGCCTCTGCCCGATAAGACGACAGTCATACCTCAAACGCTGGCAGTCAGCATTAATTTTTCTATTTTCACGCCCCTGATAGTATTTAGTAATCAGTAGTTAGTATTAAGACGATGTACACGTGTTTGTATTGTCTCAGTACTCCATACGCACTACTCAATACTTATTCACTAAGCAACTAATAACACAATGATAAAGATCACACTACCCGACGGATCGGTGCGGGAGTACAACGAGGGAGTGACTGCCTATGATGTGGCAGCGAGCATTTCACAGGGACTGGCCAAGGCGGTACTCGCTGCTGAGGTAGATGGCGAGGTATGGGACCTGACGCGCCCGATCACGAAGGACTCGTCACTGAAGCTATTGAAGTTTGAAGATGAGGGTGGCAAGAAGACCTTCTGGCACTCGTCTGCTCACCTGATGGCAGAGGCTATCGAGGAGGCTTATCCGGGCGTCAAGTTCTGGGTAGGGCCGGCCGTGGAGGATAAGTTCTACTACGATATAGACCTCGGCGACAGGAAGCTGACCGAGGAGGACCTGGGCAAGCTGGAAAAGCGCATGCTGGAGCTGGCCAAGCAGGGCAATAAGTACGTGCGTACGGCTATGCCGAAGGCGGAAGCGGTAGCCTATTTCACCGAGAAGGGTGATGAGTACAAGCTGGACCTGCTGCAGAACCTGAATGACGGTGAGATCACCTTCTACCAGCAGGGCAACTTCACAGACCTGTGCCGTGGACCGCACATCCCCAGCACTGACTATATCAAGGCTGCCAAGCTGCTGAGCGTAGCCGGTGCGTATTGGAAGGGCGATGAGAAGAACAAACAGCTGACACGTGTGTATGGCATCACCTTCCCTAAGCAGGCGCAGCTCGACGCGCACCTGGCTATGCTGGAGGAGGCGCGCAAGAATGACCACCGCACACTGGGCCGGGAGCTGGAGATCTTCACCTTTGACGAGGAGGTAGGTCCGGGTCTGCCGCTGTGGCTGCCAAAGGGCGCTGCCATCATAGAGAAGCTGGAGAAGCTGGCCAAGGAGTCTGAGCATGAGCAGGGCTATGTGCGTGTGAAGTCACCGCACCTGGCCAAGGAGGCCATGTACCTCCGCTCCGGCCACCTGCCGTACTATGCGGATAGCATGTTCCCGCCTATGGAGCTGGACGGACAGAAGTACTACCTCAAGGCCATGAACTGCCCTCACCACCACAAGATATTTGGTGCGCTGCCTAAGAGCTACCGCGACCTGCCTATGCGCCTCGCCGAGTATGGCACCTGCTACCGGTACGAGCAGAGCGGTGAGCTGTTTGGCCTGATGCGTGTGCGCTCTATGCAGATGAACGATGCCCACATCTATTGCACCAAGGCACAGTTTGCAGATGAGTTTATGAAGGTGAATGAACTGTACGTGAAGTACTTTAAGATCTTTGGCATAGACAAGTACCAGATGCGCTTCTCCAAGCATGAGCCATCTAAGCTGGGCCAGAAGTATATAGACAATGCGCCGCTGTGGCAGGAGACCGAGGCCATGGTGCGCGAGGTGCTGGTGAAGTCAGGTGTGCCTTTCGTAGAGGTGGCTGATGAGGCGGCTTTCTACGGGCCTAAGATCGACATCCAGCTTTGGAGCGCTATAGGCAAGGAGTTTACCATCGCGACCAACCAGGTGGACTTCGCACAAGCCGAGCGCTTTGACCTGACCTTTATGAATGAGCACAATGAGAAGGAGCGCCCGATCATCATCCACCGCGCGCCGCTGGGTACACATGAGCGGTTCATCGGCTTCCTGCTGGAGCACTACGGCGGCAAGTTCCCGCTGTGGCTGGCACCGGAGCAGATAGCCATCCTGCCTATCAGCGACAAGTATATGGACTACGCCAGGGAGGTACAGCAGAGCCTGCGCAAGGCCGGCTTTGAGGTGACGCTGGACGACAGGGCGGAGAAGATAGGCAAGAAGATCCGCGACACGGAGATCAAGCGTACGCCATACATGCTGGTGGTGGGTGAGAAAGAAGCAGCCGACCGCGCTGTAGCTGTCCGCCGCCAGGGCAAGGGCGACCTGGGTACCATGCCGCTGACCGACTTCATAGCGCAGGCTAAAGCAGAGGTAGAGAACTACCAGTAAGCAAGTTTTCCGACTATAAAGGCATTTACGAGGCCCGCCGGATGGTGGGCCTTTTTGCATTTATATTGCATATGTCTTAGTTATAAATTGCGGTTAAAGGATGCGTTGTTTTTCGACTGAGGGAAGGTATGCTTTATCTATTTTTAGTTTTGTATTTTAT
>JAFDYP010000540.1 GCA_018267355.1 Bacteroidota bacterium | reverse complement strand
TTTGCCGGAGCCCAAAATATGCTGGAGTCTGCCCGGGCACTGAAAGAAGACCTGGACAAAACAAACTTTTACCTCGGACTGATATACTATAAACACAACCAACTGGACTCTGCCGAATCCTGCCTGACACGCTATACGCAACTGGTCAAGAACAACTCTGACGCTTTCTTTTACCTGGCCACGGTCAAGGTAAAGCGCCATGAGTATACGGACGTACCCAAACTGCTGGAACTGGCCAGCGTCTATGGCACCAATGATTGGAAGCAGCACCTTAAGTTTTACGAGATCTACAAAGAAATGGGTGACAAGCAAAACATGCTGGCCAATATCAGCATGGTGATAGAGATGGGGCAGACCAAGCCTGAATACTACAATATACGCGCACAACTTTATCAAGATCAAGGCGAT
The DNA here is from genome assembly GCA_018267355.1 of Bacteroidota bacterium. Taxonomy (GTDB): domain Bacteria; phylum Bacteroidota; class Bacteroidia; order Chitinophagales; family LD1; genus UBA1941. The sequence continues at coordinate 3,544 of JAFDYP010000540.1, read as the reverse complement.
CCGATGCGTGCCCAGTTTGATCGCGATGTAGCCAAAGGCCTTGCTGAGCAGCAGCCTTAATTAATTCAATTTATACTAATCCATATACACTGATATTTCTCATATCAGTCCCTTTCTTTTGTAGCTTCCCTGCATAGCTTCTGCCTTAAGCGTCTATTCACAATGAAAGGCTTATATTTTTTGCATAAATCATAGGGAGAGCGGCGGACTTTCACTACTTTTGAAAACAATCATCAAAACAAAAACACAACTATAACAATGAAAAAAACACTACTTGCGCTTGCTCTCGTAGCTGGTCTCTCCTTTGGCGCCTCTGCTCAGTGCACGCCAGACACTACGCACTTTACTAGTACTACTAAGGTGTATCCTGCCTCTCTGCCTGATATCATCACTGGCCAGGCTTTCTCTGGTACTGTGACTATGCAGGTACCAGATACCATGGATGCCGGGCAGTTTGTTCAGGCTGCGGCTGGGTACCAGGCGTATATAGATTCGATTCAAATCACTACCATTTCCGGCATGCCAACTGGCATTACTACTGCCAGCCTCCCGGTACTCAGTACCTGGCTGCAGCATGGCCAGTGGTCTTGCACCACTTTTAGCGGTACGGTGAATGGAAGCACTGTGGCAGCGGGTGACTATAATCTGACCATTTCCGGTACAGGTTGTGGTCACTTTAGCGTAGCTGGCACTCCATATAGCGGATGCCAGGCTTTCACCTTCAGCCGTGTATATCCATATAAGCTCACTGTAGCATATCCTGCAGGTATCCAAGAGGTATTGAACGGTGTGGACATGAAAGTATTCCCAAATCCTAACCAAGGCTTATTCAACGTGACTATCTCTGCTGATGACCGTATCACTGGCGATATCAATGTACTGGACGCTCTCGGCCGCACTATCCACACTGAGGCACTCGATGTGACCGGCACTAAGCAGATAGCACTCGACCTCGGCAATGTAGCGTCAGGTGTATACATACTGATGATCAACACTGCTAACGGTAAGGCAGTGCGTCAGTTCACAGTAAAATGATCTGATAAAATAAACTGATGAGGGGCCGGTTCATCCGGCCCTTTTTTATTTGTAGATGCGGCGGCGGATGATGGTATACATCAGTACCACAAACAGTACTCCGGCAAAGCAATAGCCTACAAAGCTCCACTTATTGATGCCGTAGTAAAACTTCATCTCCTCCGGGTAGTTGCCTAGCAGAGCGATGGACGAAGACAGCATCAGCGCACAAATGATATAAGTGATAGACATCCTGTTGGTCACGCTATCCCACTTTTTCAGTGCGTAGCCGTAGCCCTGGAGCTCTATCTCAAAGTGCAGCTTGCCGCGAGAGGTCTTCTGCATGATCCCTCGCAGTTCTTGTGGCAACGTGCCCAGGAAGGAAGAGAATGTAGAAAACCGATTATTTGCTTCTTCTGCCAGATTCTCAGGCTTTAGCTGCTCGGTCACCAGCCTCATGCCATATGGCTTGATAAAGTCGTATGTCTTAAACTCTGGGTGCATCTTCTTGCCTATACCCTCGAGTATGGCAAAGGCACGGAAAACAATAAAGATACCACCCGGCACCGTGATATGGTACTCATACATGATCTTCTGCAGGCGCTGTATCACATCCTGTATGCTGCTCTCGCTCACATCCAGATAGGCATAGTCCTCTATCAGGTCATTGAGATCATAGATAAACTGGCGCATATCTGTGATATTGTGCTCCACGGCCAGTTTGATCATATTGGCGGCCATCTCCCGTGCATCGCCGCGTGCCATCGCTATGAAGATCCCAGCAAAGGCATACTTATCCTTTTTCATCAGCTGGCCTATCATACCAAAGTCCAGTAGTATGATCGTACCATCTTCCCGCACCAGTATATTGCCGGGGTGCGGATCGCCATGGAAATAGCCAAACTCAAAGATCATGGTCAGGTATATCTCCATGCCGCGCTCCACTATCACACGCGGGTCTATGCCCCACTTGCGCAGCTGGTCCATGTCTGTGATCTTGCAGCCTTCTACAAACTCCATTACAAGTATCTTGTCGGTAGAGTACTGACGGTAGACCATCGGTATGTAGAAGTCGGTCCTTTCTTTATAGGTAGAGCGGAAGCGCTCTATATTACGGGCTTCATTGCGGTAGTCCAGCTCCTTCAGGATGCTGCGCTCAAAGGTACGCACTACCTCATCTGCCTGCAGGATACCTTGCTTTTTGAGATAGCGGTCTGCGCGCTGCACCACATCTTTTATGATCTGCATGTCACGGTCTATGATCTCCGCCACCTCCGGGCGCTGTACCTTGACCACTACTAACTCGCCTGTCTTGAGCTTAGCCCGGTGTACCTGGCCTATAGAGGCAGAGGCCAGTGGCTTCTCATCAAACATTTCAAAGACGTCTTCTATCTTTTGTCCGAGTTCTTTCTCTATGATCCGCTTGGCCAGCTCTGTATCAAAGGGTGGCACGCGGTCCTGTAGCTTTTCAAATTCTTTGACCAGCCCCTCCGGTATGATATCGGGCCTGTTACTCAGTATCTGTGCCAGCTTTACAAAGGTAGGCCCGAGATCTGCCGCTGCCATGCGGATACGCTCATAGCGTGTATGCTCCATCACAGGCTTCTCGTCACGCATCCAGCTGAGCCGGGTAGACTCAGGCACGAGGTTGCGGAGAGTAGAGTTGATCACTACATCCTCAAATCCCCACTTGATGAGGATACCGAGTATTTCTCTGGTTCGGCCCAGATTGCGAAAGGCGAGATCGAGCATATGTGCTAAAAGTAATAATTATCGATTTAATATCAAGGCTACTAAGCTAAACCTCAACCTATCGCTTGCATACTCCTGTAAAACACAAAGGCGCCCTAAAGCGCCTTTGTTATATTTTCTAACGTCTATTGTCTAGCGTCTCTTATCTTATTTAAGAATTTAAGAAGCCTTCCTCGGCGTCACTGTCTTCCTGGCGCCACCAGCAGCTGGTTTGCTAGATGCCTTAGTAGCGGTCTTCTCAGCGCGAGGCTTAGACTCTTTAACTGGCTTGGCAGCTTTCTCGCCCTTATCGGACTTAGCGGCTTTCTTAGCTGGCTTTTCTGTTTCGCCTTCAGCAGCAGCTTCGGATTTTTCAGTTACTTCTTCTGCTGGCTTGTCTGCTATCAGCTCTTCTATGAGTCCTTTAGCATTCAGGATATTGTACCAGCTCACCAGCTTCTTCATATGGCTGGCGTAGAATTTCTCCTTGTCATAGTCAGGCAGCACTACCTCAAAGTATGCCTTCAGCGCATCATCGCCTTTCAGATCTACAGGAGAGTGAGACTTTTCATTCTTTTTCATAGAGGCGAGTACCTCCTTCAGCTCTACACTACCTTCCTGTGTGTAGACCGTGATATTATCCAGCGTACTGAAAAGGTGAGTACGACCCGATACAAATTTAGTACTGCCATCTACCAGAGAGGTAGCGATGAGTCCGTCTGTCCTTTTGCCGGAGGTCTTGTAGAGGCCCGGTAGCCCCGTCACTGATACGATTTCTGATAAAGTCATTTGTACGATA
>JAFDYP010000053.1 GCA_018267355.1 Bacteroidota bacterium | reverse complement strand
CACACACCAGTGTAAAGAGCTTTTTCATTGCTTGTTTTTTGGTAAAGAATGTAATAAAGTAACGAAAGGTAAAGAAAGTACTTTTTGAGAAAACAAAAAAGGATTAACTTTACAGTCCAATTATAGCAACATGACTAAAAAGATACTTTTAATGTTGAGTCTGGTAATGACGCTGGGCGCGCTGCGTGCACAGTCTCTGGTGGTACTCAATGGCTCCGACACACTGCGTGTAGACACCTCTGTATCAAGTGTTTCCAGCCACGTGATAGAAATATTTAACCTGAAGAACAGCTCAGCTACAGATACCCTGCACATGAACTGGAAGGTAACTCTCAATACCCTGGCACACAATGCCTCATGGAGTATGTGCGATCCTAACCTGTGCCTGGCCTCCACACAGCTATCTAATACACAACACTATACGCTCAATCCACTGCAGCAAGGCATCATGAAGTTTGACTTCATACCAAACTGTACACCCGCTACAAATGCTACGCTGCAGGTACGCACCTGGGCAGCCGAAGACAGTGCGGCCACTACTACTGAGCTCACATGGCTACTGAATGTAGCAGCTGTGTGCACTGGTATATCTGACATAGAGACAGCGCGTATAGCGGTATATCCTAACCCTGTACGTGATATGGCACATCTGTCTATACCGGGCACGCTGGATAACGGTCAGATAGACATCTACAACCTGCTGGGTAGCCGTGTATACAGCACCTCTGTGCGCGGTGATAAGGATCTGGACCTCTCCTCTCTGGATGCAGGCCTGTACATAGCCCGTATCTCTGATGGTGGCAAGGTGATCGCTACAAGAAAATTCACGAAGTCAGAGTAACAGCTGACTGAGATAATATTAAGAAAAAGGATGCCTCTCGGCATCCTTTTTTGTTTGGTAAGCTGGTCTGAATCAAAATTTGCAGCATTTGAGAATTGCCACAACCAGCATCAAAAGTTTCGATTATAGTCCTAGTGTAAGCGCACCGCTCATTTTAGCCTCGTGATCCAGTAGCCATTTTTTGCGGTGGAGGCCGCCGGCGTAGCCTACCAGCCGGCCATCGGTGCCTACTACGCGGTGACAGGGTATGATGATCCAGAGTTTGTTTTTGCCATTGGCAGTGCCGGCAGCACGTATAGACTTAGGATCGCCCAGGGCTTTGGCGAGCTGCATATATGTGATGGTCTGGCCAAATGGGATGGCAGTGAGCTGCTGCCAGACTTTCTGCTGGAAGTGGGTACCTTCCTGAGCTAGCGGGAGGTCAAAGGTTTTCCTTTTGCCTTCGAAGTATTCTTGCAGTTGTTGCTTGCATTGGCGGATAGTTTCTGTTTCGCTTTCTTCTATGGGCTCTCTGCTGTCCATGACGAGTACAGAGAGGATGTGGTGCTCATCTGCGGTGATGAGGACTGGGCCGAGGGGGGAGTCTGTGTAGCTCTGGTGTGTCATGACCTCTCCCTAAATCCCTCTCCGAAGGAGAGGGACTTTAATACAAGTTGAGCTTGATCTAAAGCACCCGTCCACATCTATGCTAATTTTTAAGTTGAAGATTGCTTCGAGAAATTACGCTGTTGCTTTTTTAAGGAATTTCTCTCGCAAATGTTATTTTATTTTTCAAACAGCCGGCCCTCTATATCTCCCTAAAGGGAGACTTGAATACAACTCCTTTAGTTGCCCTTCAGCTCGTCTACGTCTTTCTTGAGTTCCTGCATGAGGTGGAGGATATTCTGATAGGATAGCTCGTTGCCCTTATTCATGTGGCTGATGTGCAGGACGGCTTTCCAGACTTCGAGTACTTCATCTATTTTGATAGAGTAGGCTGGGTAGGCTGTATTGTCAGAACGCAGCACGAGGGTACCGTTTTCTTCTACCTGATTGAAGATGCGCTTGTACACGATGCCTTCATTCTTTGAAAGGACTACATAGGTGTTACCGTCTTTGATATTGCGCCAGTTGTCTACATACTCGCCCACTACTATCGAGCCGGGCAGCATGGGTAGCATGGAGTCACCCTTGATCTCAAAGGCGCGATAGGTACCCGCCGGGAGAAACGGCAGGCGGAAGCGGTTCAGCTCTTTGAGGAAGGTCGGATCACCGTAGCCATTGAGATAGCCTGCGGCAGCTTTGACCGGCACCATCTCGATGTTCTCGCGGTCTTCCTTGTCTACCGTGATAGCGAGCACGCGGAGGTTTTTGCTGGCCTCATCCATCTGCTCAGCAGAGAAGATCGGCACCTTCTCCGTCAGGCGCAGGTCGCGCGTGATGAGGTTGTCTATAGAATGTTTGAAAGTCCTGGCTATGTCTGCCAGCACCTCATAGTTAGGCTTGGCGCGGCCCTCCTCGTAGCTGCCTATCAGTGAGCGCTTGATATTGAGCTCTGTAGCGAGCTGCTCCTGAGTCCATCCTTTCTGCTTGCGTAGAAACTTGATATTGGTATGAATAAAATCCATGACACAGTATTTTATGCAAAGCTAAATTTTTTAGTAACAAAATACTAATTTTAAAGGCAATAACTAATCTGTGTCTGACCCGCGTACCATCATGCATATGGACCTGGATTCGTTCTTCGTATCTGTAGAGCGCATCAAAGATCCCTCGCTGCTCGGCAAGCCCGTGATAGTAGGTGGCGTAGGTGCGCGCGGCGTGGTGAGCAGCTGCAGCTATGAGGCGCGACGGTATGGAGTGCACTCAGCTATGCCGGGCGCGCAGGCCCACAAGCTGTGTCCGCATGGCATCTTCCTGCCGGGAGACTATGCTGCCTACTCTGACTACTCGCGACGCGTCACCCAGATCATAGCAGATGCGGCACCACTCTTTGAGAAGGCCTCTATAGATGAGTTTTACGTGGACCTGACAGGCATGGATAAATACTTTGGTGCCTACAGGTGGGCTACCGAGTTGCGGCAGAAGATCACACGGGAGACGGGGCTACCTATCTCATTTGGACTATCGGTGAATAAGATGCTGGCTAAGATGGCGACCAATGATGCGAAACCAAACGGCCAGCTGATGATAGAGCGGGGCAAGGAACAAGAGTTTCTCGATCCGAAGCCGGTGGGCAAGATACCATTCGTAGGAGAAAAACTGGAAGAGTCTCTCAACAAGATGGGCATCCATACGATCTACGACCTGCGCCAGATGCCACTGGAAAACCTCCTGAGCATCTATGGCAAAACAGGCACTGCGCTGTGGAACCGTGCGCGCGGGCATAGTGACTCACCGGTGGCCAATTTCCGCGAGGAGAAATCAGTCTCTGTGGAGCGGACCTTTGATAGCGATAGTGCAGATGATGAGTTTCTGCTGTCAGTACTCTTTGTGCTCACCGAGAAGCTATCATACGACCTGCGCAAGCTAAATCGTATGACAGGCTGCGTAACGGTGAAGATCCGCTATGAGGGATTTGTGACGACCTCAAAACAGCATACAGTAGACTACTCGCTCTCGTCAAAATACCTGATAGAAGAAGCGACCAAACTTTTTCACCAGCTCTATGAAAAGGGGCGGCCTGTACGCCTGATAGGTGTGCGGTTTAGCAGCCTGATCTATACGGGTACGCAGTATTCGCTATTTGATGATAAGGAAGAAGAGACCAAGCTCTACTCTGCCATAGATAGTGTGAAGAATAAATACGGGACGGGCAAGATCATGCTGGCGCGTGGTATGGACATGGGCAATGTGAAACGCAACAATGACATCAGCGCCGCGATGAAGGAGCAGGTGAATAGAGAAAACTCGCAGCACAACCGCAATAACGCTGCCGAAGAGCAATAGGATCATAAAACAAAAAGGCTCTCAGGCCTGATCAGCCTGGGAGCCATGAAATATATTGCAGCGCCGTTATCGCCTACCAGCGGATGACCACTCTGCCAGGACCACCGGGACCCGGCGTACCACCAAACTGTACTGCACCTGCGGGACTGAGATAATCAGCATCACTGGAGGCTGGTGGCAACGTGCCTACTGAGCTAAGCGTAGTATTAGTAGGGCCCAGAGGCGCATTCTGCTGAGATACCAGAGTAAAGTTCATACCAAATTGGGTAGGAGTATAATAGCTGGCACCACCTCCGCCGCCACTGCCTCCGTAGATATTGGTGCCACCACAGGCGCTACCGCCTGCGCCGCCGTAGTAGCCACCACCGCCACCACCACCGCCACCTGCACCAGCCGCTCCTGCCAGTGCAAAGCCCGCGCCGGCTACACCGCCACAGCCGGCAGATATATTAGCTCCATTGGAGCCACCACCACCACCGCCAGCACCTACACTTTTATAAAATACGAGGTTAGATATTTTGGTACGGACCATACCTTCTCCCCCGCCGCCCCCTGCTATCGCTATGGCATTGCCCTGCGCCAGTGGCAGAGCTGTGAAGATGCCACTATAGCCACCGCCACTGCAGCCGGGCTGCGAGTTGCCAGACTCGTCCAGGCCTGTACTGCCTGCGGCACCTCCGCCAAAGGTAGCTCCACCGCCGGCGCTGCCGCCGCCACCTACTACGATGTAGTAAGTAGTACCAGGTGTGACATCTACCGTGCCACTGATGAAGCCACCCTGGCCGCCTCCGGCTCCGGCGCTACCACCGGCAGCACCCCACATCTTGACGTATATACTGGTGACACAGGCAGGCACTGTAAAAGTCTGGACCCCGCCAGTATAGCCAAATGCCTGCACGCCGCTGGTAGTAGTAGCATGATTTCTTATATTGGAATAGGCGCTGATAGGGTTACAGCTGTTATATGCTCTGAGCCTGACATAATAGGTAGTGCAAGGTGTCAGCCCCGTGATTGTGTAGGATGTTACATTGCCTAGATCGGAATTTAAAAGGAAAGTGGGATAGAAGCCAGCGCTTGTGGAAACATCAATAGTGTATCCCATAGCATTGACCACTGCAGGCCATGAAACTGTCACGGATGTACTGGTGGCCGCAGTAATAGGGTTCAGCACTGGTGCTGACAATGTACTGGTACCTGTCGTCACACTCTGGCTGATCGGGGTACTGATGCCACAGGAATTAGATGCCGCCACATTCAGAGTATAGCTTGTCGAGGTGCCATTGAATGTGATATTAACGGATGAACCATTGCCCACCGGCTCTATCACAGCGGCTGTATCTCCCGGCACCGTCCAGATATATGAGCTGGCACCGGCCACGGGTGTGACCGTGAATGTCTGCGGTGAAGTAGCGCACAGGCCAGTAAAAGACCCATATATCCGTGTAGGCGGTGATGGCGCAGCGGTGCAGCCGCAACCGATAGCCTGCCAGGAGCCATTGACATAAAACTCCAGACAGCCTGTGGTAGTATTGAATAGTGTAAGGCCCAGTGCCGGTGCCGGTATGGCATCGCGCTGCTGTGTAGTGAGCCGCGGGTAGAGTACCCCCTGCGTGGTAGAGGTGATATCCAGTGCCGCGCTGGCGCTGGGAGATGTAGTGCCTATGCCTACATTGCGGAGTGAGACACTCATCACAGGCGTCACGGAGTCGCTGGTGCCGCTGAGGGCGGAGTTGCCCAGGGAGACGCCGTTGTATCCACCTATGGCTATGCGGTCAGTATTAGATTGCCATTTGATGATATCACTTTTATCTGTGGGATCTGCGCGCAGATAGATATTGTGTCCATCCATATGGAGGTTGCCCTCTACCTGCAGCTTATTGACAGGTGTGAGTGTGCCTATGCCTGTATTGCCTGCGTTATTGACTACGAGTACGGGCGTCACAGAGTCTCCGGGTGTCATGTCTGTGTAGCCGATCTCTGCTCCGCCAAAACCACCCATGGCCATGCGGTCACGGTTAGGGCTCCATTTGACCACCTCATATTTGTCACTGCCACCACCACCTCTGAAGAATACCGAATGCCCATCCAGGTGGATATTGCCTTCTACCTGTAGCTTATTGAGCGGATTGGTAGCGCCTATGCCTGTATTGCCGTTTTTCAGTACTGTGACCGCGTCGCTACGGTTATTGTTGTCAATTCCATTGCCTATGCTAAATAGCTTGTCTGTCAGCACCCAGGTATTGGCACTGCCTACTGCGGTCGCGTCATTATTCTGGCCAAAGACCGTCTCTGCATAGGAACTGGCTATCGTATAGTTGCCAAAAGTGGTGGAGTATTTGCCATAGGATTGATTGCTCGCTCCCATGGTGAATGATGCGTCTCCATAGGCGCGGTTTGCATAGCCGAGCGAGACTGCATAGTCTCCGGAGGCCAGCGCATCCCAGCCCGCTGCCAGCGAGTAGCGGCCCATCTGGTTTTCATAGATCTCGCCATAGCTATTGTGAAAAGAACCTGATCTCAATGCAGCCCGGCGGGCAGAATAGAACATAGAGCTCTGACCGATCGGGATGCTCTGCGCTGTGCCGCTATCTACGATACCGGTCACCATCAGTCCGTCCGTACCATTGATATACACAGCGCCTGCATCTGCAGTGATGGTGCGCCCGGCGCCGACACCGCCAAAATCGTATGCCTGATCGAGTGTGCCGGAGCTGTCACTGCCACTATGTGTGAGCGAGCGCCATGTGCCGCCCACGCGACCCTCAAAGTCAGTACCTGTGTATCGTATCGTACCATTGTTGGTATTGCCGGTCGTACCGAGGTGGATAGCGCCTGCTACATCGAGCCGCTCTACCGGATTGATATTGCTCAGACCTATGTAGCCGTCTGCATGCTGCAGCGTGAGCACCTGTGTGAATGCAAGGTCGCTGCGGCTAGCTATGTAGAGCTTGCGGCTCTCACCGGAGCCACGCGCGCTGACCTGCCAGCCGTATTCTACACCCGACTCTGTATGACCGAGGTCTATCTCAGATGGCGTATCATTTTTAGATTGGATCTTCAGCGTAGCGCGGGTAGGATTGCGCCACCCGGTGGGTGTGATACGGATCGTACCATCTGCTGACTCGAAGCGGCCTTCGCCTGCCACATGCAGATTGGCGGCAGGGCTGGATTGACCTATCCCTACATTGCCTCCGTTGTTGTATATATTGCTGCTGCTCACTACCCACTGGCTACCGTCCCAGTATGGGGTATTGCCTGCTGCTGTACCGGCAGGCAGCATGCCTGTAGCACCAGTAGCGCCCTGCGGTCCTTGCGGCGCCTGAAACTCTACCCAATGCGAGGGATCAGTACCAGGCTCCGAGCCGGATATAAAAGAACCGCCCTGTACGATCCACATCGAGTTGACAGTAGTGTCAGCCAGTGATGGTGCGAAAACATAATCTCCCGGATCATAGGTAGTACCTGCTACCCAGCTACCACGGTTATTCAGCCCCGTACCTGCGGGACCGGTAGCGCCGGTGGCTCCATTGACTCCATTGCTACCAGTCGGGCCGGTAGGACCGGTATTGCCGTTTAGACCGTTGTTGCCATCGGCACCGGTAGCACCTATCGGGCCGGTGGCACCATCTGCGCCCGCAGGGCCTGCAGGGCCCGTGGCACCGGTAGGTCCCGGAGCACCCTGAGCGCCGGCCTGCCCCATGGCACCGGTGGCGCCCGGTATACCTGTAGCACCTGTGAAGCCAGTAGGACCAGTATTGCCATCTGTACCCCTGGTACCGGCAGGACCGGTCGGACCTGTAGCCCCATCCAAACCCACTGCACCTGCAGGACCTGTGGGGCCAGTCACGCCATCAGCGCCGGTAGCGCCGTCATTACCTGTAGGACCTTGTGCACCCGTCATGCCATCTACTCCATCAGCGCCTGTAGTACCAGTAGGGCCAGTGATTCCTTGCGGGCCTGTGGCACCGTTATTTCCCGTAGGACCTTGTGCACCTGTTACTCCGTCTACACCGTTCATGCCTGCGGCACCGGTAGGGCCTGTGACACCTGTTGCACCAGCTGCACCGTTAGCGCCTGCGGTACCAGTAGGGCCTGTGACACCTGTTGCACCTTGCACTCCTGTAGCACCATCATTGCCCGTAGGGCCTTGCGGACCCGTAGCTCCGTCTGCGCCATTCGTGCCTGCTGCACCTGTAAGGCCAGTGATACCTTGCGGGCCTGTGGCACCGTCATTGCCTGTAGGGCCTTGCGGACCTGTGGCTCCATCTATACCATTCGTGCCTGCTGGTCCTGTAGGACCTATTATACCTTGTGCGCCTGTAGCACCCGTAGGACCTGTTAGACCTTGTGGACCTGTAGCGCCGTCATTACCTGTGGGACCTTGCGGACCTGTGGCTCCATTTACACCATTCGCGCCTGTAGCACCCGTAGCACCAGTGACACCTTGCGCTCCGGTGGCGCCGTTATTTCCCGTAGGACCTTGTGCGCCTGTTGCACCAGCTGCACCGTTAGCGCCTGCGGCACCTGTAGGACCAGTGGCACCTTGTGGGCCAGTAGCACCGTCATTGCCCGTAGGGCCGGTGAGACCATCAGAGCCTGCTGCACCCGTAGCACCAGTGATGCCTTGAGCACCTGTCGCGCCGTCATTGCCAGTAGGGCCTTGGGCACCGGTAGCTCCATCTACACCATTCGTGCCTGGGGCACCTGTAGGACCTGTGAGACCTTGTGGGCCGGTAGCACCGTCATTGCCCGTAGGGCCTTGTATACCTGCAGCTCCGTTTACACCATTCGCACCTGTAGCGCCTGTAGGACCTGTAGCACCCTGTGCACCTATAGCTCCCGTAGGACCGGTAGCACCCTGAGCCCCTGTGGGGCCTGTGGCAGAGCTGCCGGCATTGCCTGCAAAGAGTGCATAGGGCACACTCATCAGCTGCTGTGTACCCATATCTGTATAGTTAGTGCCGCCGGTGACGTCTACCTCCACCTGCAGGTATTTTGCGCCCGTGCCCCAGTTGACATTGGCCAGCTGGGCCAGGCCGCCGGAGCCGCTGCTACCTATCACGGTATTGAATAAGCCAAAGGCATTAGTGGCCTGATGATGTATCTCCTGAAAAACAATGTTGCCCGTGGGTGATACATCATGTATGGTGAATCGTATCGCGATCTGCGTACTGATCAGTGGCGAACCCTGTGCATCACGGGCTACAGCCTGGTAGCTGATGCCCTGAGGCGACTGGGCCGCAGCCATCATGGACAATACTAATATCACGGTGCAAAGGATGGATCTGAGGTGGATCATCGGTGGTGGGTTGTGATGGTAAAATCTGGTTTATGTATACCGGCAAAACTAGGCAAGCGGCAAAGTGCGGCGTGCGACAAATGGGGTCTATTATCGGAATGCGGGCAATAGTGAATTACAGATTTTGCATTAATTTTCGTGTAAACATGAAGAGTGCCTAAAAAGGATTACCTCGTACGACTGATCCGCTCGCTAAATGCGGCTGAGCGCAAGCATTTCCTCTCCTCTGTAGGTGACTCTCGCAGTGACAGGCAGTACCTGAAGCTATTTCACATGCTGGAGGGTGAGCAGAACTATGATGCCAAGACGCTCTGCAAAAAACTAAACATACAGCCCAAGCAACTGGCTGACGATAAATATTACCTGGATAAAATGCTGCTCAAAAGCCTGCGCAGCTTTGATGATCCGGACTGGAAACATACCCGTCTGCTCAAAGACCTCCAGGACGCCAAGATACTGGCGGATCATGGCATGCATGATGATGCGCTGGTGGCAGTAGACAAAATAATAAAAGAGGCTACCTACCTGGAGCATTATGGGTTTGTGCTCTATGCATATAGCCTGAAGCGCACCTGCCTGTGGGCGCTGCTGCGATACGATGAGGTGAAGGCTACAGAGACCGAAAGAAGACAGATAGTGGCTGCATATGAGGAGGCATCTGACCTGTGGGAGCTCAGCTCGGCCAACTACAGCATAATAAATGCGGGCGACAAAGATGAAGAACTGAAAGAAATGCTGAAACACCCGATGCTGAAAAAAAAGGCAGAGGGACTGAAGAGCATACAAGCTAAGTCACACTGGTATGACATCCATAAAAGGACCTATGCACAGCTCAATGACATGCAGAACCTACAGAAGACCGAGGATGCATTCAGAGAGTTTCTGACGCTTCACCCGGCTATGAGGGATATACATGCCAGCGGCTATATCTCTATGCGGATCAACTCTGCAGTGCAAGACTGTATGCAGGGCAACTATGAGCGCGCCCTCTCTATGCTGGTGCAGCTGGAGACAGATCTGCGCACCCCGCTGAGATACCTGGATCAGAGCAGCACGCTGAGAGCGCAGTATCACATGACACACCTGAGGTGCTACATAGCCCGCAAGACGGGCAAGTATGAAGAGGCCTGCGTCTGGGGTGAACGAACCTACCTGACCAAGTACGAGATGCCCGCGCAGGAGCGGTTTGATGTACTATGGGAGTGGGCTATACCCCTAGTGCATGCCGGCCGGAGCAAAGAAGGCTATGAAAAACTGGATGCGCTAGCGACGACCAAAGATATCAGGGCAGACCTGCAGCCATACATCAGGCCCCTGATGGTGATAGCGCAGATCGATATGGGGCACTACGATGTGGCGATATACCTGATCAAATCATCTAAGCTATGGATGAAGCGCAAGAAGATGGCCCTGCCGGAGCTGGAGCTATTTTTCAGCCATGCGTATGCTATAGCCAATGCGCCGGCACTCTCGCGCAAAGATGCCATGCTCAAACTGCAGCAGGCTGTCAAAGCCGGGAAACTAGCCGTGACCGATAGTCAGATAGATGTAGGCTACTGGGTAGAGAGATCTCTGAGGGATAAAAAGAAGAAGTAATAAGCAAGCGCTGTACTGATATGATGCTTATAATCTTCTATCTCGCTACGACTACACGCTGCTGGTAGGTCTTGTCATGTGCCTGTAGTGACAGCACATACTCCCCACTGGCCAGGCTGCTGAGATCGAGATCGGCCTGGTGCCAGCCCTCCATGTAGTATTTGTTATCTGCCAGCGTAGACACGGTACGCCCCTGCAGGTCATAGAGCCTGAGGCTGGTCATGCCGCTATTGCCGAGGGTAAAGCCGATCTTTACTTTGCCACTGGCAGGATTTGGCGCTACGGGGTAGAGCTTGTCTCCTATATAGGAGATATGGGGGTCTGAGATGCCTGTAGCGACTGTACCCGTGCTATCGAGTACGAGATTCTCATCGCCGCTACGGTAGCTGACCCACTGCAGAGGCAGGTAGTACATCTCATCGCTGGTATTCTCGCCCCAGCCTATCTGCCGCGGAGGGCTATACGGATTGTTTACGTTATTGGTGGTATTGTCATAGCCGGCGAGAGCATGTATCACAGTGCCCTGCGGCAGGTGTATGAGATTTTTGAAATCGAAATTGCCCTGCCAGTTGAAGTCCCACGAGTTGATCTTGATGAGCGGCACTGTATCGCCTGTAGGCTTGATGGCAAAGACATACCAATGCGTACCAAGCTTGTGCATATGCGGCATGGTAGAGAGCATACTCGCGTCTTCAGGCATGGTGTAGGTACCATGAAACTCCTTGACTTGATTGGCCGGGATGATAAAAGGACCGTTGATCAATACGCCCGGCAGCGGCACCATCACATGGCTCTTGACATAGCGCGTGGCAGGCTGATGTGCAAAGAATAGATTGAAAGAGGAAGAGTCTGTCTCATCAGTAGCGATAGGGGCATAGTGAAACTGCGCCTTGAGGTAGCCACCTGCATGCAGGCGATAGGCCATACCATTGCTGAGCACTGTCGTCTTCTGACCGGGTACATAGCTAGGCAGCTGATTGTCTATCTGGCTAAAGATAGAGTTGAGATTGCCGGTCCAGCCGTAGCCCGGTGCTGCGGAATCTGCTGCTGCGGACTGTCCAGTGGTATCCTCCCAGAAGAGCACATGGTGCACGATAGATTTATTGCCGGGGCGCACCTCGAGCGCTATCAGGTCGCGGTCCTGCGTGAGGCCGGTAGGGATAGCGAAGTAGCGGTACTCGTCTGTATTATTGCCTACGTGCGTGTAGGCCTGATGAAAAGCTATGACGGTATCAGGCATGCCTATCTGCGATCCTGTAGGGAATACAGGCAGCGGCGGCTCCAGGGCAGGATCGCCCTGTGGTGTACCGGCGCTGACCCAGTCACTGATCTGCTGTATCTGAGCAGCGCTGAGGTAGTTTTCCTTCAGGTAGTGCTGGTAGGTGGGGTCGGCCTTCCACGGTGGCATATACTGTATGCTCGTGGCATGCTGGATGCTCTGCGCATAGGCCGCCACCTCTGCATAGCTGGTGAGCGGAAACGGCGCTATCTCTCCGGCACGGTGGCAGGCAGTACAATGGCTGTAAATGATGGGCGCTATGTGCTCGCTATAGTTGACCGAGGAGGTCTGAGCGATGGCTACGGTGAGCCCTGCTACCATCATGGTGGTGAGAAAACCTTTTATCATATCGGGAGTTTATGTTTTTTCTATAAAGCAGCCTACTGGCTCTGTCTTAGTTGTTCCTATCTTTTTGCCGTGCAGGATGCTCTCCAGTGCATCATGCAGGTAGTGCTCCGTGACCACCTCTCTCCTGCGGCCTATCGCCTCGTAGCTATTGTCCACCTTGCCGCGGTAGAGCACCTTGTCATCCTTGATCCTCACGACTACTATCTCGGGCGTGATGGTAGCATTATATTTCTTTGTGAGCCGCTGCCCGGCATCACCTTGCAAAGGATAAGGGATGCTATACTTCTTTGCAAAATCAGCGCGTGTCTGGTCAGTACTCATCTTTGCAGACGGGAAAACCCCGGTGAAGGCAATACCCTTGTCATGATAGCCGCTGTAGAGATTCTTCATCTCTATGCTAGTACTGCGGCAGATAGGGCAGGTCTCCGCCAGGAATATATAAACCCGGATACTATCGTGTGCCTGCGCCCCTGCTTGCCGCGCAGACAGGCATAGCAGCACAGCCATAAATATCCTTTGCATTATCCGCATCCTCTGGTATGACGATAATATTACGGATTAGTTTAACCCGAAACACGGGTCAATCTATCAAAAGGCTATTTTAATCTACAACAAGGAGCTCTATGCAGGATGAGTAGCATCTAGTACTTGGCCATCTCCGGGTCTATCTCGTCGGCCCAGGCCAGGATGCCTCCTTTGAGATTGTAGAGATTGTCAAAACCCTGGGACTCCAGATACTCTACTATGCGGCCGCTACGGGCACCACTGCGGCAGTGGATCACCACAGGTTTATCCTTTGCTATCTCGTCTATGTGATCCGGGATCGTATTCATAGGGATGAGTATGCCACCTATCTGGCAGATCTCAGCCTCGTGTGGCTCGCGTACATCGATCAGTTGAAAGTCTTCGCCTCCATCCATCATGGCTTTCAGTTCTGATACTGATTTTTCTTTCATGGTAGTAGTATTTATCTAAAGATACAAAATGAAATCAATCCAGTATGATACCGGCACCTACGGTCACATTGGTGCCTTCGTCTATGAGTATGAATGACCCGGTCTCGCGATTACGCGTATAGGGGTCATACATGAGCGGTGCTGTAGTACGTATGCTGATACGGCCTATGTCATTGGCAGCTATTTCAGGATTCTCCGTGATACGGTGCAGCGAGCCGATGTCGAGTTTGTACTTGATATCCTTGATCACTGCCCGGGCATCGCGTGTGGTGTGCTTGAGGGCATACTTGCCGTTAGGCCGGAGCGGCTGGTCTCCCAGCCAGCAGATCATGGCCTCTATATCCTGCTCTATCTGTGGTTTGTTATTGTCACGCACGATCATATCGCCACGGCTGATATCTATATCGTCATTGAGCAAGATGGTGACCGACATCGGTGCAAATGCTTCTTCCAGTTGCTTGCCATCCAGCTCTATGGCTTTGATAGTACTCT
>JAFDYP010000539.1 GCA_018267355.1 Bacteroidota bacterium | reverse complement strand
GCTACGGCGCGTTGGTAGCGGAGTATGAAAACTATCCGATCGAGATCGTGCAGTGGCCGAAGCCCGAGGGGCGCCCGATAGATGCTGGTACAGGTGATCAGGCCGGCACTAAGAAGGGCATCTTTGAGTTCTGGCGGGAGGGAGACTACTTCTACGGCCGCAATAATGCTGTAAAGGACGAATACCTGCTCGGGTGGGCGGTGAACCCCGGTGAGGCCAGCCGCACCATCATCCGCGAGCGCCCCGCACAGCGCATCCTGCTCTGGCATGCCAACTATCACCCTGATGGCGGGCAGCTCTTCTATCCGCTGGATGGTACCCCATTTGTGACGCCACTAGCACTGCCGGGAGATGATGTAACGCCGCAGAAGTTTGTCAACTTTTACTTTGACGGGTCTATGGGGCTGTATATCCATCCGGGCGTGTGGCATGAGGGGATCTTCCCGCTGGAGCCGACGGCCCGTTTCTATGATGCGCAGGGGAGTGTTCACGCTCGGGTGAGTGTCAACTTCCCGCAGGAGTTTAGAGTCTTTCTGGAGACTGAGCTGAGAGAGCCTCAATAAGAAATGGACCTCAGCGATATCGTCTTTCATGACCTGCCTGTCACACGGGTTGACTTCCAAATCGCAGATGCGACTATCGTGATAGGCTGTCTACTTTATGACGAAGTAGGCAAGGGCCATATTGCAACGACTATCAGCTTTAGAGAGATATCGGCCTTACAATTTGAAGCTATGACTGAAGCACCTGATGAGTGGGATATAGAGATATGCACTGCCCAGATGACTAACCAGGATGACAAGGAGCATATCAGCCTTACCTTTCTATTAGGCTTAGGCAAGCCGAGCTGGCAGCTTGAGTTTGACTATAAGACAGTCACTATTACTTGATCGCGGAGTTGTTTTTCGACTGAGAGAGAAGTATCGACAAAATGGAGTCTTTATGATTCCAGGGGATGTAATGACCTCCAGATTTAAATCGTTTTACGGTGATAATGGCATGTGGCATAGCATTTTTCAAATATTGAACATTTGCTATGTCTACGATGTGATCGTCCTCCGCATGGAGTAAATAGACAGGACAGTGGATGCGGTCCAAGTGGTCCGGATAGTGGTACATCTCGGTCTTGTACCACCACTCCTCCTCTGTGCTGGGCCGCAATGCACCCGGCATCAGGTAGCGGGTGACGGGGCCGGTAAAGAAGCCGCGCCACCGCTCGGCGGGCTCGGTCAGGGTGTCCATGGCTCCGGCCAGCAGGACTAATCCATCCACACTATCTGGCCGCTCGGCGGCTACGAGCGGGGCGAGTGTACCGCCCAGCGAATGCCCGACCAGGTACAATGGCCTGCCATGACGAATGCTGTCTATAAAACCTGCAACGATCTGCGCCTGGACGGGCAGATGAACGCCATAGCCAAAATCACTATAACCGAAGCCGGGCCGGTCTATGGCGATGAGGTGGTAATGTGATAGAAGGGAGGTATCCATCAGATAGCCGCGGAAAGCATACCAGGAGCCGGGGCTGCCGTGTAGGAAGATCATAGTGGGTAAAGTATCACTGCCTGTAGAGACGTAATGCAGGTGGTGGCCAGCGATCACTGCGGTATGCGTCTGCAGTGAAAGGCCCTTGTGCTTAAACTCTCTGATGGCGGCCTGGTCACTGACGCGCATGCTCAGCAGGAGGTAGGGCAGCAGGAGGACTGCCAGAAAGATGAGCAGGACGATATAGCGCTTTTTCACAAGGCCAAGATACTACTTAAATGCCTTTGCGAGCCGGCGATGCCGGTGGCGGAAGATGGCTGTGTAAATGGGTAAAAGCAGATGGCCTATCAGTGGCAAGCGTGGTGAGAAATGAACCTCATCTTTTACGATCACACCTTCCTCTGTATCTGTGAGTGATCGGGTGTGCTTCCAGTATCGGTGCGTGAGGGTGGTGGAGTTTTCGTAGAAGGCTTTGTTGTCTTCTATTTTATCAAAAGCCAATGAATGTAGGTCTACAGGTAGAATGCCGAAGAGCAATATCACGCTGCGAAACAAGACCGTACCCATCGGCACAGTCTGCCCCGCGAGGCTGGCCCCGTCTGCGGGGTAGGTCATGCGGACGAAGGGGAGAAGTTCGTCATTCACATGCCGCATCTGTGTGACGTGCTGCCAGAGGGTAGCGCGGTCTGCGGGGATGAGGCTCTCAACTGTGTAAGTGAAATCGGACATACTACTAATGTCGGCTATGCGTTTCAGTTGTCAAAATACTTTCTTTGAGAAACGTAATCTGAATACCTGATGGGAAAACTGATCCGGTCCGCGAAAATACTTGCCCTACTGTCCTTTTTGATAGGGAGTGGCATCATGTTGACATATGTTTTGATACCGGATGGATCAGGTCTGCTTTTGACGGGTTTTTATTTTACATACGGTATGGTTTTACTCAACCTGCTGATGGTGGTGATACTGCTCGCAGGGCTCATATGGAACCGCGTGCTATGGAAAGAAGTGTTGAAAGCAATAGCTCTCATGTGCCTCAATATACCCGTCGCAATTCTCTATATCTGTTTTGTGTTTTATCTGCTGGATACTATGCGTATCACTTTTGTAAATGATCGGAATGCAGTACTCACGAATATCACGATAGATGGCTGTGAGCAAAAGACGATCGATCGCCTGGAGCCGGGAGAATCGCTAACAAAGTGGATTGAAATAAAAGGAGATTGCAGTATTCATATACTTTATGACATTCAAGGAATGCAAGGGTCCGAAACCGTCGAGGACGATTTGTGTAG
>JAFDYP010000538.1 GCA_018267355.1 Bacteroidota bacterium | reverse complement strand
TTGTATTATTGCAGGAAGGATTTCTCTCCAGGGAAATCCTTTCTTGATATAAAGAACAAGAATTTTAAATGAAAAAGTTTATCACCACTGTCCAGAATATCTGGGGTATACAGGAGCTCAGAGAGCGCATCCTGCTCACTCTGGGTCTGGTGCTGATCTACAGGATCGGTACATTTATCGCACTCCCAGGTCTGGATCCTCATTCGCTCACCAA
The DNA here is from genome assembly GCA_018267355.1 of Bacteroidota bacterium. Taxonomy (GTDB): domain Bacteria; phylum Bacteroidota; class Bacteroidia; order Chitinophagales; family LD1; genus UBA1941. Next base: position 3,852 of record JAFDYP010000538.1, on the reverse strand, counting down.
ACTCGGTAACGCTGGCAAGACAGGTATGCTGGGCCTCGTGAACCTCTTTGCAGGTGGGGCATTCTCACGCGCTTCCATATTTGCACTGGGTATCATGCCGTATATCTCCGCATCTATCGCTGTACAGCTCCTGACTATGGTAGTACCGCAATTCCAAAAAATGTCAAAGGAGGGTGAGAGCGGCCGCAGGCAGCTCAATCAGTGGACACGTATCCTGACAGTGATCGTTACCGTATTTCAGGCATTCGCCTATGTACAGTATCTGGATAAAACAGGTAGCGGCCCAGTGATCCCTAAGCTGCTCTTTACGATCTCTACTGTAGTGATCCTCACAGCAGGTACACTGTTTGTCATGTGGATGGGCGAGCGTATTACTGACAAGGGTCTGGGCAACGGTGTTTCCATTCTGATCATGGTCGGTATCCTTGCGCGTTTTCCGGTGGCCGTGTCGCAGGAATTTTATACACGTTATACCATGGGCAATCTGATCGCTCCGGTCATAGAGGTTGCATTTCTGATTTTTGTAGTGATGTGTGTGATCCTGCTGGTGCAGGGTACACGCCGCATACCTATCCAGTATGCAAAGAGGAATGTGATACAGGGTGGGCGTATGATGCAGGCCGGCGGTACTCGTCAGTATCTGCCGCTGAAACTCAATGCATCAGGTGTGATGCCGATCATCTTCGCCCAGGCTATCATGTTTATCCCCGCTACAGTGGGTCAGATATCAGGTATGGAAAATATAGGTTTCATCCATGCGCTGAATGATATCCGTGGTTTCTGGTATAATCTGTTTGATTTCATCCTCATCGTAGCATTTACTTACTTCTATACCGCTCTCATCGTAAACCCTACTCAGATAGGTGATGAGATGAAGAAGAATGGAGGTTTCATACCGGGTGTCAAGCCAGGTACCAAGACTGCAGAGTTTATCGATGCTGTGATCTCCCGTATCACGCTGCCAGGCGCTATCTTCCTGGGTATCGTGGCTATCATGCCGTCTATTGTGATGCAGTTTAATGTAGACCAGCAGTTTGCGCTCTTCTTCGGTGGCTCGTCACTTATCATCATGGTAGGTGTGATCCTCGATACACTGCAGACTGTAGAGACACATCTGCTGAACCGTCACTATGATGGTCTGACCTCTTCCGGCCGTATCAAAGGCCGCCAGGGTTTGGCTCAGGTGAGTATCTAAATCAACCATTCAACTCAAAATATCCTAAACCCTGATCTTACGATCGGGGTTTATTTTTTGTGGTCGGCAAGGATAGTTGCAATATTGTATATGTAATTTTTGTGTATTCAGCTATGCTACTCTTTTTTCATACATTCGTCCTCTCAATCGATACATGGCTATTAAGATCAAAACACCGGAGCAGATAGAGCTGATGCGCAAAAGCGCTCAGGTACTCGCCGCTACACTCGCAGAGGTCGCAAAGGAACTCAAGGCTGGCGCCAACGGACTGCATCTGGATAAACTCGCAGAAACTTTCATCAGGGATCATGGCGGCGTTCCATCCTTCAAAGGATTATATGGCTGCCCGTCATCATTGCTCATATCTGTAAATGAAGATGTGGTGCACGGCATACCTAATGCGCGCGCCTATCGCGATGGCGATATAGCCTCTATAGATGCCGGTGTATTTATGAATGGCTTTCATGCTGATAGCGCTTATACTTTTGCCATAGGCAATGTGAAAGAGCCGGTATTGCAATTGCTGCGAGTCACGAAAGAATCACTCTATCTGGGTATAGAGAAAGCTGTAGCAGGCAATCGTGTGGGGATGATATCTTCTACCATACAGGACTACTGCGAGCGCAAACACGGCTATCGATGTGTACGTGAGCTGGTGGGTCATGGCCTCGGTCAGTCACTACACGAGGACCCTCAGGTACCTAACTACGGTAAACCCAACGACGGCCCTCAGCTACCGGAGAATTGCGTGATAGCTATAGAGCCTATGGTCAATATGGGCCGTAAAGACGTCTACACCAAAAGCGACAAGTGGACGGTAGCTACTCAGGATCACAAACCATCTGCGCACTTTGAGCATACGGTATGGGTACGCAAGGATAAGCCTGAGATACTGACTTCGTTTGACCTGATAGAAGCTGCTATCAAAGCTAACAGTGATCTGACTTTTATATAGATAAAGGATAGGATAATAAAGAGGCCTGGTATCACACCGGGCCTCTTTATTTTTTACATCATAGACTGCTCATCTGCACTCGGGCCATAGCTGCCCGGTATCGGTATATCGAGCAGGCGCAGATAGACGCCTAGCTGGGCCCGATGGTGTACTATCTGGCTGTATGCTACACGGATCATTTCTACTTTCTTCAGTACCTGATAGACGATCTCACCATTTCGCAGCGTCCATGTTTTCACCAGTTCTTCTTCATTGATTTTCTCCAGGTCAGTTTTGGCCGCAGCTACATTCTTCTCGTGAAACTCCAGCAGCGCCGCATTGGTCTTGATATCGGGCAGCGTATACGGACTGGTAGCAAAATCCAGCTCTGAGGTATGTATGGCCAGGCTGACCCATGTCGGGAGTTCTGCCACGTGTAGTGCCAGATTGCCCATTGGCATGCTCTTCTGATGTGGCTTCCAGTCGTACTTGTCATCAGGCATGAGTGCCAGCATTTTGCGGGTAGTTTGTGCTTCGCTTTCCAGCTCTTTGATCAGCATCGGTATGATCTCCATGTGTGTTTTGGTTTTGGTGTGAATGAATAACACAAAGAGAATACCATCCACTGACAGCCCTATGGCAGTCCGATTGGCTCGCTCAAAAAAATAATGCAACTAAAATGCGACGGGTAGCTGTGGCATATACTCTGCCAGAGATATATGCGTAGTGATGGCAAAGGGCTGATCCAGCCCCTTGAGTCTGATTAGACGGGATATTTTAAAGTCACGATACTCCTGCCGTAGGTGACACCACGCTATCATATGCCAGCTAAAGGCATAAAAGATGAGGCCGATGGGTTCGACCTGTCGGTCACTTACTTCGTCCTTACTGTTTTTATATGCTATCTCTATGATCGTCTTACCGGCGATGTGCTGCTGTATGGTAGACATGTATTCATAGTCAGGCATCATCCGCTCTGGTAGCTGCATGCGGATGGTGTCTGTCAGCGCTTCAGCGTGATCCTTTTGTGTACTGCGAAGGCTTGCCTTCACTTTATTTAGCGCAGCAGAGTAATGTTTCTTGATAGACTTGTCTGTGAAACCCATCGCCACGCTTTCCAGCAGCACCAGCGCATTAGCTTCTTCGGTGGTAAAAGAAACTGGCGGCAGGAAATAACCCTGTGTAATGAAATATCCTTTAGGTGCCTCAAAACCTACAGGTATGCCGGATTCTCCCAGCGCCTTGATATCGCGGTATACCGTGCGCACACTGATATCAAAGCGCTCAGAGATATACTCAGCGGTCACGTGCTTCTTAGACTGTAGCACGGTCATGATCGCTATCAGGCGCTCCATCCTATTCATGGCAAAAGCTTTTGTCAGTCGCAAAGAAAGTTATCTCTCTGCGATTTTTATATTCCTTTGCATCATGGCCAAAACGGTGATCGTGATAGGAGGTGGCGCTGCAGGGTTTTTCTTTGCGGTCAACTGTGCTGAGCAGCATCCCGACTATCGCATCACTATATTAGAGAAATCTGGTAAGCTGCTGGAAAAAGTACGCATCTCCGGCGGAGGGCGCTGCAATGTGACCCACGCCTGCTTTGAGCCCAGGGCCCTCACTAAATTTTACCCGCGCGGTGAGAAAGAGTTGCTCGGAGCTTTTCATCGGTTCATGACGGGAGATACTATCAGCTGGTATGATGCACATGGGGTGAAGCTAAAGA
>JAFDYP010000537.1 GCA_018267355.1 Bacteroidota bacterium | reverse complement strand
TTGAGAGCTTTTCTGCAAAGCCGGCATCGCCTTTTTCTTCTTCCTTATAGAAGCGGAGATTTTCGAGTAGGATCACTTCACCGGGTTTCAGCGCAGCTGACAGGGCAAACGCCTCCTCTCCTATGCAGTCACCTGCAAACGTCACCTCTACGCCCAGCAGCTCAGACGTGCGGGCTACGACATTTTTCAGTGTGTGCTTAGCATAGTCTACAGTGCCGTCTTCTTTGAGCTTCTTTAGCGGGCGGCCCAGGTGGCTCATCAGGATCACAGCACCTCCATCTTTCAGTATCTTCTGAATGGTAGGCACTGCGGCGCGGATGCGGCTATCGTCAGTGACGTTGTATTGCTTGTCCAGGGGCACATTAAAGTCTACGCGGATGAGCGCCTTGTGTCCGGCAAAATTGAGAGAGTCGATAGTCTTGATGTCCATTGCGTGTTGATAGTTTTGAGAGGGCTAAAATACTTTTTTGGAGAAAAATGTATGGCATTCCGGAGAAATTTCTACATTTGCGCTCCGCTACAACGGAAACGAAAGTTTGCCGCGTTCGTCTATCGGTTAGGACACCTCCCTTTCACGGAGGTAAGAGGGGTTCGACTCCCCTACGCGGTACTTTGAGCCAATCATAATTTTATGGTTGGCTTTTTTATTTATACATCAAAACACTAAGATGAAGTCAATCACCATTACGTCAAACACCAATGACCTCGACAGCTCTCTGGCAGACAGTATCAAGGCATTATTCCCAAACAAAAATGTGCGCATAGTAGTACTGGCAGACCAGGAGGACTCGCAGCAGATACGTATCCTGCCTGCTCCGGCCAAAAAGCGCGGAAGACCGGCTAAAAAGAGCTGATACCGATTCCCGTCTTACGATTCTTATAGCAGGCGCTGCACCGTCAGTATCACAGATACACGGCCCGGCCTGTCAAAATAAAAAAGGAAGCGTAATGCTTCCTTTTCCTTTATCTCATACATAGACCGATCAGTAGTTGATCTGAGTCATATTGGCATCGAGGGTACTGCTGTCTGAGGCATTAATGGTACTCTTGAGTATCAGGCCTGTGACCTGCACCTGTGTCACTGTGCTATCGCTATTTACAGTCACATTGACTATCGCATTGCTATTGGGCACAGAGTAGTAGGTACGAGTGGCAGAGGTATCTGTCAAGGCTACGTATACATAACCCGAGTCCGGCGGATTGTGATCGCTGACGCGGTAGGAGCCTGTATGAGCTATCGTGCCCCATGGATAGACCCACGCGTGGCCCGGGCCATTCAGCAGCGTAGGTCGAGGTATCGTACTCAGGCTATCACAAAAAGTGAAAGCGAGTGACCCTGAGGGCAGATTATCCTGCGTATAGCCGGTAAAGGCGCCGATCACATAGTTGACAAAAGTAGGTTTGTAGGTGATACCCTTGAAAGTCCAGCTTCCACCATCTTTGCCCTTGGTCTTGGAGCAGGCAGCCGCTACGAGTGCCAGTACGCAGGCTACAGTGATTATTTTTTTCATATTCCTCATCATTCTATCTGTCTATTGTCTAAGGGTTATCAGAAGTTATAACGGATCTGTACGGTATAGTTGCGGATCGGCTCCGGCTTGCCCGGACGCAGCTCATAGAAGCGGTTGCCGAGGTTTTTGACGATGAAACCACACTCTACGTGACGGTTGATCTTGTACCCCATACGGATATCTCCTATGAAGTCACCCCTGCTGTGTGCAGTGAAATACGGAGTATATGCATCAGCAGAGCCTGATACGGCCGAAATAGCCGTAATGATCGTAGCCGGTATCTTCTCCGGGAAGCTGGCGTAACTGAACGTACCGCCGAAGTAGCAGCGCCAGAACTTGATCTCGCCGTCTATACGTACCATGTGCCGTACCCTATAGTCCAGCAGATGCTTGTATGCCGCAGTATTGGGATCTATCATTCGCTTCGTATTGTAGGTAAAGGCATCTCTGAAGAACTGCCCCACAGTATAGTGATCTGATGTATCTCCATTGACAGGCAGCTTGCTACCGAAGCTATAGTTGTAGCCAGCGCTGAGCTGTATGCCTACCTTGCCTATCTGGCCACGCGCGCCAAAGGTGAACTCATAGCCGAATACCTGTGCGTTTTCGATATTGTGCGCCTGCACGCCAAAGAGATGCTGCTGATTGAGCGGTATATTGGACTGTGAGCGGATCACGCCTATGCCATCATTATATACGTGATTGAGCAGGGAGGTATCTGTAGTGATGACCTTACCACTACCGCCAAAGCGGTTATTGTAACTACCAAAGTCATACTGGGTGAAGTCATAGAACCTATTGTAGTATACTGCGAGATCTACGAATCCTACAAACTTAGGGCCGATCTTGAACACCTGATTGACTCCTATCTCTGCACTCCAGCCATGCTCCGCGTGGAGGGTGTCATTTGGCACTACTATTACACCGGGGTAGAAATTCTGGAGGATATCGCGCTCTCCGATAGATGGTATGCGGTATGCCTGGCCCCATGAGGCGCGGAAGTGCGTAGACTTGGTAGCCTCAAAGTTCATACCCATACGGAATACGGGCTGGCTTTTCTCCAGGTCCTGGTCTACCTTCTGTATCTCGTAGCGGAGGCCACCCTGTATGGAGAACCACTTGATATTGTACTCCAGCTGCGCATATACAGCGGCGCTGAGTGTAGGGTGCACATTGTCATACAGATTGCTGCGCGAGGCACCCACAGTGACCGGAGCGCCGGCGGTCAGTACCAGGGAGTGCTTGAGTCTGTATTGGTACTGATTATTGATCATGACCTGGTGTGAGACCGCGTTAGGGTCAGTACCATTGCCTATGCGGTCTATATTCATATAGCGCATCAGAAGGGTATACATGTGGCCCTTGGCTGTAGCATAGGTCAGGTGCGGGTCTATATTCATACGGAAATAGCGGCTGCTGGACCCTGCACCTACTTTATAGGCATTGGAGTCGGCATCTTTGGCTATAAAGAACTCATCTATGGTCTCATACATGAGGGACCCATCGACTCCCCATGTGAGGCCTGCCACTTTCTCGCTGATCTTGCGTGTCTTCCAGTAGCCCTGCGCACGCCAGTCGCCATTGCTCTGTATGTAGCTCTGATCGCCTACTATGCTGCCTCCGGCCACTATCTGCAGGGAGCCTACTTTGCGGCGGTGATTGACCATGAGACTTCCCTTGAATGGTAGCTGGTTATTCCACCACTGCTGGTATTTCCTTGGTGTATTGCCATAGACGCCCATATTGATATCTATAGCAGTAGTAGGGGTATCTTCTATAGGCCAGTCAGTCACGAGGTTTACCACACCGTTCAGAGCAGACGATCCATAGATCACAGAGGAGGCTCCCTTCACTACTTCTACCTGCTTGGCATTATTGAGCAGGACCATTGTATTCTGGCCCTGGCCCAGGTCGGCGCTCATCATAGAGAGGCCATCCTGCATGATGGCCGTACGGCTACCCACGCCATAGGAGTAGCTGCTACCGCCGCGTATGGTGATCTGGCCGTCCTGGATGAGTACACCAGATTGCTTATTGAGCGCCTCGCCGAGGTCAGTAGAGTTGGTATGCTTGATCTGCTCTGAGGTCACGATGCCTACAGAGACGTTTTCCTTGGCAGCATTCTTCTTATACACGCTCACAGTACTCACTTCGCTAAACTCGTAGGCATCTGTAGGCATGGATACATTTATAGTCTGGTTCTTGCCGCCCACCACTTTGATGGCTATCTTCTGCCTCTTAAATCCGATATTGGTGACCGTGAGCTCATAGTCGCCCTCTGGTACGGTGATCCGGTAGTGACCGGCAGCATCAGTGATCACGCCTTTGCCACGGTCATACTTCACCGAGGCGCCGGCCAGTGGTTCCTGTGTAGATTCATTGGTCACAGTGCCGCTGATCTCGGCTGTCTGGGCTACAGCGCTAGAGGTCACAAAAAGTACAAGGAGCGTAAAAAGTTGTTTCATCAATCGAGTTGGTTTGGGTCAAATATATTTTTTAGTACAAGCTTGATGCGTGTTGGGTTATTAACAAATGGTTAAATAAGCGAACGGCCAGTGATATCCTGCAAAGTCCGGAAAAGTGACCTTCTTATTTCTTTCATTTGTCCTACCCATAAAAC
>JAFDYP010000536.1 GCA_018267355.1 Bacteroidota bacterium | reverse complement strand
GGATTATAAAGCCCTAACAGCAGCATGGAGAAGCGCATTAAGTATCGTTTGTTTTTTTAAAAAATGTCATTGCGAGCCTGCCCGCCGGGGGCGGAGAGTGATAGGGACGTGGCAATCCGGAATGTACTAGTCAAGCTGTAAAGTCAGCTTACCATTGGCGCTTTACGATTACTTTATTTTGCATCACTCCCTGATTCTACTCCCTAGCCCCACCATGAGAGCTCCCGTCAGCCCCACACTCACAGCCGCGCCGGCCACATCAGCCAGCAGCGGATAGATACTATTGTAAAAGTGCGAAGAACCATACCAGTAGGAGTCCGTCATCACGGCTATCAGCACACCGGTGGTCATAGCCACCAGCCCACCGTGCAGCACGCTATCTATGCGCGCCAGGTACACCAGTATATAACTGAGCAGCGCCGCATAGGCCGCGCAGGAGAGGAGCAGTGCAGCATAGCTGAATGCCTCACCCTCCTTTTTGAAACCCGCGAGATGCGTAGTATTCGCCTCGCTGTAGCTGCCTAGTACGAGGTCAAACACCACATAGCCGATCACAAAATAAATGAGCGTACCGAGTACCGTGAGCAGGAGTAGTTTTTTGATCATGGGATGATTAGGGTAAAAGGTTTATGCAGTAGACGGCCTATTCTTATAAACTATGCAAGGTAGTCATTTAAGAATGTTTATACGCATAGCGTGATCACCGCAGCGTCACAGTAGTGGTCACCGTCTGGTCCGCCGCGATACTCAGGGCCGCATCAGAGAAAGACGGCGGCCCCAGCCTGATCCGCGCATCGCGGCTAAAGCCCAGCGGCTCTGTAGGGTAGCCCACCAGGTTGGTTTTCAGCTTGTGGTCGCTGTCTATATCCTGGTATACCGCCACCGCATACGTCCCCACCGGCACCTGCTCAAAGACCACCTGCATCTGGTCCGCAGTGACAGGAGAGTAGATACCCTTCACCTGCTGCCCCGTCTTAGGAAAATTGTCCTTCGTGAAAAGCGCAGTAGCCAGCTCGCCACCTTTGGTAGTATTGATGCCCTTCACAGTCACCACCAGGCGGCCCGTCTGTGCGTAGGAGATGGTGCCCGATAGCATGACAGCACAAAATAATAGTAGCCTCATGTACCACAAAACAAAGATGTACCACAAATGTTGCTCGCAGATGGACGCGCTTTGCGCTTTCGCGTCTGTCTATCAGCGACAGGGTTTGCGTGAAGTGTATTTGTATCAATCTCCTTTCGCGTTTCCGCGCTTTTGCGGTGAAACACCCTATGCTTTGTATTTAATGTTTAAACATCTATCTTTGCATTATCAAATCAGCTACCCATGCACCGCAGGGAGTTTTTGCATCACATCATCACCACATCAGCTATGGTCACACTAGGATCATTTGGCACGATGGCCAGCGAATGGAAAGAGACAGGCACCACGATGCCCGTGCTCTTCATAGGCCACGGTAGCCCCATGAACGCGATCGAAGACAATGAATTCAGCCGCGGCTGGAACGCGATGGCAGCCACACTGCCGCGTCCGCGCGCCATCCTCGTCATCTCTGCCCACTGGGAGACACGCGGCACCTTTGTCACCGCTATGGAGCGGCCCAAGACGATACACGACTTTGGCGGCTTCCCGCAGGCATTGTTTGATGTGGAGTACAATGCACCCGGTAGCCCCGAGCTGGCAAAAGAAACCCGGCACGCCATCACCACCACCTCAGTAGGCATGGATGAGAGCTGGGGCCTCGACCACGGCACCTGGAGCGTACTGGTGCGGATGTATCCCGATGCTACGATCCCCGTGGTGCAGCTCAGCCTCGACCACACCCGCGATGCGCAGTACCACTATGACCTGGCTAAACAAATAGCAGTCCTCAGAAAGAAAGGCGTCCTCATCATAGGAAGCGGCAATATGGTGCACAACTTCCGCTACCTCGACACGCGTCAGGGTTTCGAGAAACACTACGGCCACGACTGGGCGCTGGAGGCCAATGACCAGTTCAAAAAGCTTATCACCACTCACGATCACCGCCCGCTCATAGACTACCAGGCCACCCGCGGCTTTGCCCTCTCAGCGCCCACGCCCGAGCACTACCTCCCCATGCTCTACACCCTCGCCATCGGCGGCGGAGATGAAAAGCTAGAGTTCTTCAACGATGCCATCGTAGCGGGATCTTTTTCTATGACTTCGTTTAGGGTAGGGTAGGGGCAGATTATCTGCGCACAAAAGTTTACGGATTTCGTAAACTTTTAGTATCTTTATGCTATGCAGGTTATAGATGTCAAAAGCGGGAAAGCCCTGCCCGCAGTCATCAGCCCACTAGGAGCAGACCGCAGGGGACTCACCAGGCGCCGTTATCATTTTGACTGGTCTGTCAGCAGAGAGCCGACAGTATTTAAACTCACTCTGAAAGGTAGCGAAGAGATACTAGGACTCGTATCTGTAGAATTGGTACCATCGGAGGAGCGTATAGCTATAAGGCTGCTCACCGTAGCCGCTGAGCAGGTAGGTCAGGATAAGACTTTAGATCATATTGCCGGAGCCTTGTTAGCCTATGTAGCGAGGCTGGCAGTGAGGGAGTACGGAGCCAATGCAGCGATATCACTCGTACCTAAGACAGCTCTGAAAAAGCATTATATCAATAGATACGGTTTTGAGCCGGCGGGCAGTAGCCTGTTT
>JAFDYP010000535.1 GCA_018267355.1 Bacteroidota bacterium | reverse complement strand
GCGCACTTTGCCGGTTTTCTTTTGATCAATCTATTGCTGGTATTCCTAGCCATCTGGCTATTGGAAAAACTTCTGCTCAGGTTTACTGACTTGTCAGTACTGGAGCGCTCATTGATCGCAGTACTGCTCCTATCTAATGTGGTGAGCAAGACTTTCTTCTGGACCGCACATCAGCAGATGTTCATCTTCCTGACACCACTTCTTTGCATCCATGCTATGCTGTGGCTGCGAACCATGGCCGCGCGCATAGGAGTATGGCGGGTAGCTTTTCTGATCGGGCTGAGTATGCTGGTATATGGCAATTTTGTTTTGCTCGTTATCAGTTTTCTTGCTGCCATGCTCTGGTATCGATATGATATGCGCACTGTGTTATTGAGCCTTGCCTTGATCGTGACCCCATCCCTGATCTGGATTCTGATCCTTCATCTCAATGGAGTCACTTACTACAATCATGAAGTGAGCTATTACAGGCAGTTTGTCTGGGTGGCAGATGCTGTGCAGGTGTCGTGGCCGGCGTTATCGGTCAAAGCACATGAGTACTGGCAGCGGTATCTCTTTTCGTTCAGTTCTATCTGTGTATTATTTGCACTCCTGCTGATAGCCGGTATCACGGCCGCTATACGCACGCGCGCTGCTATGTTGTCGGCATTGCCTCTGGCCTGCCTGGCCCTGATGTTGCTAGTGTTTGGCTTCTTATACCTGATGGGCTACTATGAGGAGCGCCTGCCCTTCACACTCGCTGCGCCGCTGGTGGTTCTGTTTGCCTTCTATTATGACCGGGGTATCAAGCAACTATTGCCTTATGCCACGATTCTTTTGATGATCGCCGCTGTCAGCTGGCATTTGTTTAATGTGACGCGCTACGGGCCGTTTTCATAAAAAAAGACCGGTATAAAACCGGCCTCAGTATTTGCATTGTCTAATGTCTATCGTCTAAAGTCTCTTGTCTGGTTTATGCATCCACGCGCGCATACTTCGCATTGGCTTCGATAAACTCGCGGCGTGGTGGCACCTCATCCCCCATGAGCATAGAGAAGATGTGATCTGCTGAGGCGGCGCTCTCGATGGTCACCTTCTTCAGTGTGCGCGTCTCAGGATTCATGGTCGTTTCCCAAAGTTGCTCAGAGTTCATCTCACCGAGACCCTTGTAGCGCTGTACTACTACGCTGTCAGTGTTGCCACCCTTGGCGAGGGCGAGTGTCGCACGCTCACGCTGGCTGTCATTCCAGCAGTAGGTCTGCTCTTTGCCTTTCTTCACGAGATAGAGTGGCGGCTGCGCGATGTAGATATTGCCGCGCTCTACTAGGTCTTTCATATAGCGGAAGAAGAACGTCAGGATCAGCGTGGTGATGTGGCTACCGTCTACGTCAGCATCGCACATGATCACGATCTTGTGGTAGCGGAGGTTAGTGATATCCAGCGCCTTGGTATCATCTACAGTGCCGATCTTGACACCCAGTGCTGTGAACATATTCCTGATCTCCTCATTCTCGTAGATCTTATGCTCCAGCGCCTTCTCTACGTTCAGGATCTTACCACGCAGTGGCAGGATAGCCTGGAAGGCACGGTTGCGGCCCTGCTTGGCAGTACCACCCGCCGAGTCACCTTCCACCAGGAAGAGCTCGCTCTCGCCCGGATCCTTTGAGGAGCAGTCGGCCAGTTTGCCCGGCAGGCCACCACCGCTGAAAGCACCCTTGCGCTGCACCATCTCGCGCGCCTTGCGCGCAGCGTGGCGGGCAGTAGCAGCCAGCACTACTTTATCAAATATCAGTTTCGCCTGCTTGGGATTTTCTTCCAGGTAGTTTTGGAGAACTTCAGCGAAGATCTGGTTGACCGCGCCGGATACTTCATTGTTACCTAGTTTGGTCTTTGTTTGTCCTTCAAACTGTGGCTCAGGCACCTTCACAGATACGATAGCCGTGAGACCCTCGCGAAAGTCATCACCTACGATCTCCACCTTCAGCTTTTCGAAGAACTTATTCTTTTCGCCATAGCTCTTGAAAGTACGAGTCAGCGCACTGCGGAAACCCGCTACGTGTGTACCACCCTCTATGGTGTGGATGTTGTTTACATAGGAGAAGATATTCTCGCCGTAAGACGTATTGTACTGTAGCGCTACCTCTACCATGATGTTGTCACGGGCGCCCTCTACATGGATAGGCGTAGGGATCAGCGGCTCGCGGGTAGAGTCGAGATACTTTACAAACTCTACGAGGCCACCCTCACTATAGAAGTGTTCAGAGCGGAAAGAGCCATCTTCATTCTGGTCGCGCTCGTCGGTCAGGGTGATGCTGATGCCCTTATTCAGGTAGGCCAGCTCACGGAGGCGCGATGCCAGTGTTTCAAAGTTGTAAGTAGTGACCTGAAAGATGGTGCCATCCGGGTGGAAGGTCACGATAGTACCGCGGTAGTCAGATGTACCGATCTCCTTTACATCATACAGCGGCTTGCCGATAGAGTATTCCTGCTCGTATTTCTTGCCGTCGCGGTGTACCTCTACCTTCAGGTGGTCAGAGAGGGCATTCACGCAAGATACACCTACGCCGTGCAGACCGCCGGATACCTTGTAGGAGTCTTTATCAAATTTACCACCCGCGTGCAGTACTGTCAGTACTACCTCCAGGGCTGATTTACCTTCTTTTTCATGATAGTCCACAGGGATACCGCGGCCATCGTCTTTTACGCTGATAGAGTTATCAGACTTGATAGTGACAAAGATATTTTTGCAATAACCTGCCAGCGCCTCATCTATCGAGTTGTCTACTACCTCATATACCAGGTGGTGGAGGCCTTTCACACCTATATCACCTATGTACATCGCCGGGCGCTTGCGCACCGCCTCTAGGCCTTCGAGCACCTGTATACTATCTGCTGAATATTGTTTTTTCTCAGGGACTAATTCATTTTCTACCGCCATCTGCGTACTCATTTCTAGTTTAGTTTTTGGAACGGTCGAAGATACTCAAAACCTACGTAAAATCTATGTTTCAGCAATGCTAAAAACACTTAAAAGCGGGACATTTTGTGGATAAATATTTAATAGAAAAATAGTACCAGAAATCTGCGGGGCAAAAGGCTGTGAAGGGTCAAAAAATAACGCGAGAATAAGTTGAAAAAGCCGCGGCT
>JAFDYP010000534.1 GCA_018267355.1 Bacteroidota bacterium | reverse complement strand
TTTCATTAGATTAGCTACAATGGATCAAGCTCCCGTCATAGATCTGGAAAGTCAGAATAAGCTCATACTCAAGCATTACCGCGCATTGCTGCGCACGCTGCGGCCTGCTACCACGCGCCAGGAGAAGAAGATGATCCGTGAGGCCTTTGAGCTGGCCATGGATAGCCACAAGGATATGCGCCGCAAATCCGGCGAACCTTACATACTCCACCCGCTGGAGGTGGCGCGCATAGCCAGTGAGGAGATGGGCCTGGACGTCACGTCTATAGTCTGTGCGCTGCTGCATGATGTGGTAGAAGATACAGATGTGACACTGGAGGAGATAGAGCGCCATTTCAATAAGGAAGTAGCACGCATAGTAGATGGCCTGACCAAAATATCCGGCATCTTTGATCTGAATAATCAGAACTCATCTCTACAGGCAGAAAATTTCCGCAAGCTGCTGCTGACACTCAATGACGATATCCGTGTGATACTCGTCAAACTGGCCGACCGCCTGCACAATATGCGCACGCTCGACTCTCTGAAGCGTGAAAAGCAGCTCAAGATCGCATCTGAAACACTCTTCCTATATGCTCCCTTGGCGCATCGCATGGGCCTCTATGCCATCAAGACAGAGCTGGAGGACCTCTCTCTGAAGCACACCGAGCCGGAGATGTACAAGGAGATCGCGCGCAAGCTCTCTGAGACCAAGCGCGAACGCACCCGCTTTATCAATGAGTTCATCAGGCCTATCAAAGAACTACTCGATAAGAAGCAATTCAATTTTGACATATACGGCCGGCCCAAATCGATCTACTCGATCTACAATAAGATCAAAAATAAAGGCGTCCCCTTTGAGGAGATATATGACCTCTTTGCCATCCGTATCATACTCCGCTCAGAGCCTGAGGATGAGAAGGCGGAATGCTGGTCAGTCTACTCTACGCTGACAGATGTCTATAAGCCCAGCCCGGACCGCCTGCGCGACTGGCTCTCTAACCCCAAGGCCAATGGCTACGAGGCCCTGCATACTACCGTGATGAGCAATAGCGGCAAATGGGTAGAGGTGCAGATCCGTACCGAGCGTATGCATGAGATCGCAGAGAAGGGTTTTGCGGCTCACTGGAAGTATAAAGAGGGCTCTGCAGATAGTGTGCTGGATGCGTGGCTGGAGAAGATACGCGCTGTGCTGAGTAGTGCAGACGGCAATGCGCTGGACGTAGTGAATGACTTCAAGTATGAGCTCTTCAGCGATGAGATATTTGTCTTCACACCCAAGGGTGACCTGAAGCGTATCCGCAAAGGTGCTACTGCGCTGGACTTCGCCTTTGAGGTGCACTCTGCTATAGGCAAGAAATGTATCGGTGCAAAGGTCAATACCAAGCTGGTACCACTCAGCCACAAACTGCGCAATGGCGATCAGGTAGAGATCCTGACCTCCAATAAGCAAACCCCTAATGAAGACTGGCTCAGCTATGTGGTGACAGCCAAAGCCCGCTCCGTGATCAAGCAATCCCTCAAAGACGAGAAGCGCAAGATCGCTATGAACGGCAAGGCCGAACTGGAGAAGCGCCTCAAGGCTATGAAGATAGAGGATAGCGAGTCCAACCTGGTACTGCTCATGAATTTTTTCAAGGCGATGTCCTCTACCGAGCTGTACTACGATATCGCTACGCGAAAGATAGATCTGACCACTATCGCAAAGCTCGACGTGATAGCCGGCAAGATCAAACTGCCAAAGGTACATACAGAGCCTAAGCTGAGCCCGGGAGATATAGATGATGCCGTCAAAGAAGCGCTGAAAAAGAATGCAGAGCTGCTCATCATGGGAGAGAGCAGTGATAAGATCGATTATAAATTTGCAGCCTGCTGCAATCCTGTACCCGGAGATGATGTCTTTGGATTTTTGACAGTCAGTGAGGGTATCAAGATACACCGGACCAACTGCCCCAATGCGGTCCAGCTCATGGCCAAGTACAGCTACCGCATAGTCAAGACCAAGTGGACGCGCCAGCACAATATAGCCTTCCTCACAGGCATCAAGATCAATGGTATAGACGATGTAGGCCTGGTCAATAAGATCACCAATGTGATCACAGGCCAGATGAATCTCAATATGAGGTCTGTCTCATTTGATAGTGAGGATGGCATCTTTGAGGGCAATATCATGATCTATGTGCATGACACATCTGAGCTGGACGATCTCATAGCGCGGCTATCCTCTCTGGATGGTATCCTGTCTGTAGAGCGCTATGACACAGAAGATAAAAATACAGATCAGGCCGCCACTGTCAAGCGGTAAGGATCAGGGCCTCGTTTCCCTCAGGTAAGTAATAAGGTCCGTGCTGGTCAGGATCTCATTTTCGGGCCTTTCGGCCCAGCCTCCGGCGCGTAGCATGGTCACTATCTGGCCCCGGTGAAAGGTCCCGTGATTCACCACATGGTAGATGATCTCCTCCACCGTATTGGAGAATGGCTTGCCTGCAGTATTCCTGTAGTCTATCTGTTTTTGAAGATATTCAGGTCCTTGTGTTTCCATATATTCCTTAAACTCCGCGCCGCTCTGCAGCCAGCCTGCCAGGAGCGCCTGTTTATCTCCCGCAAAGTTCTTTGACGGCCACTCGGTGATGCTGATGCCATGCAGGCGCTTGAGCCAGGCTATCTCTGCATCCCATATGTGCAGGATGGTTTTCTCTATACTGGGGAAGCTGCTCGGGATTGGCCTCCGTAGCAGAGAGTCATCGGCCTTTTCCAATATTTGTGATAATTTGGTAGTAGCCCATACCGTATAGCCGAGATGATCGATTAAGGTGTACATTGCGGTTGCTTTTTAGGTAAAAGATTTAAGTTTCAATAGCGCTATGAGTAAAGGTAAGAAAGATCTAAAGTTTGCATCACTGACAGCACAGGACAATGCGCCGGTAGATGAATATGTGATGCCACACACGACGCCGCTGTATCTCTCGTCTACCTATATCTACGAGTCGCCTGAGAAGGCACAGGAGGTTTTCAAGGGTAAAGAGAAAGCCTACATCTACTCGCGCTGGAGCCACCCCAATGCAGAACTGGCAGAGCGCAAGATCGAGCAGCTGGAGTCATATGGCACAAAGGCTGATTGCAAGTCGTTGCTATTTTCATCCGGTATGGCGGCCATCTCTGCGATCTTCCAGTCGCTAGTAACGCCCGGTGACTCGCTGCTGGTACAGGGCAATATCTACGGTACTACCATAGATTATGTCAATCATATCGCACAGCAATATGGCCTCAAAGTTTACTATGCGGATCTGCATCAGTTGGATAAGGTAGAGGCCATTTTCAAAAAGGATAAGAAGATCAAACTGCTCTACGCCGAGTCGCCATCCAATCCTACTATCAACTGCTACGACCTGAAGGCACTCGCAGCACTCGCGCATAAGTATAAGGCGAAGATGGCAGTGGACAATACTTTTGCCTCGCCCTACCTGCAGCGTCCGCTGGCCTATGGAGTGGACCTTGTGATACACTCGTCTACCAAATACCTGAATGGGCACGGCACAGGACTGAGCGGCGTGGTGACCGGGGCTGATGTGAAGTTTATGGAGAAAGATATCTGGACGATACGCAAGCTGCACGGATCTATCATCTCCCCATTTGATGCCTGGCTGCTGAACCTCGGCATGAAAACGCTGAGCCTGCGCATGGAGCAGCACTGCAGCAATGCGATGGCCATAGCTGAGTGGCTGAGCAAACATAAGGCGATCTCAAAGGTCAACTACCTGGGATTGGCCTCCCACCCCGACCACGAGCTGGCAAAAAAGCAGATGAAGCGCTATGGTGGCGTGATCAGCTTTGAGATGAAGAAGGGTTACAAAGCCGGCGAGCAACTGATGAAGCACTTGAAGTTCTGCAAGCTGACGGCATCTCTGGGCACTACGGATACGCTGATCCAGCATCCCGCCTCTATGTCACACTACTTTGTGCCAAAGGAGCAGCGGGAGAAGTTTGGTATCACCGACGGATTGGTGCGGCTGTCTGTGGGGATAGAGGATGTCGGAGATATCATAGCTGATCTGGAGCAGGCTCTTTGAGACTTGAGACTATAGACTTGAGATAAGAGACAATACAAATAATACAATATGGATTTTGGGAAGGTAGATGATCTGAGCAAGGTAAAATTTAAACTCCCCGCAGATCATGCGAGTACGGAGAAACTGCTGGCATCACTCAAGAAAAAGAAAGCCGCACCTCATGTCTATGCGGGCTGCGCCAAGTGGGGCCGCAAGGAGTGGCTCGGCTCGCTATACCCCAAGAAAACCAAGGAGGCCGACTTCCTTAAGTTTTACGTAAAGGAGTTCAACAGCATCGAGCTGAATGCCATGTTCTACCGTGTCTTCCCTAAGAGTACGGTGGAGAAGTGGGCCAGCTTTGCAGCAGATGATTTCCGCTTTGCGCCGAAGATGCCGCAGATCGTCACGCATATCCGCCGGCTGAAAAATGTAGAGAAAGATACGGAGACCATCCTGGAGAGTTTCTCAGGTTTTGGCGATAAGATAGGCCACTGCTTCATGCAGTTTGATGATCGCTTCGCTCCGAATGCGGCTAACATCGAGAACCTGCACAAGTATCTTCAGTTCTTACCAAAGGATTTCAAAGTAGCCGTAGAGTTCCGCCACCCTGATTGGTTTCAGGACAAAGTAGAAGCAGAAGAAGGCTGGGACATGCTCCGCCAGATGAAGGCCTCTACAGTGATCACCGATACTGCGGGTCGTCGCGATGTGCTGCACATGCGCCTCACTACACCCACAGCGTTCATCCGCTATGTAGGCAATGACGGCGACCCGACAGACTGGAAGCGCATAGACGAGTGGTCCAGGCGCATCGCTAAATGGATCGATGCTGATGTGGATACCGTTTATTTCTTCATGCACACCCACGAGGAGAAGAATAGCCCCCGCTTGAGCAAATACAGCATAGAGAAGATCAACAAAGATACAGGACTAAACATTCCTGTCCCAAAGCTGTTGGATGACAGTAACGCTAAGTTGTTTTAATCCGTCATTTCGCCATGTACTATTACATTCTTGTTGCCTTAGCGTTTAGCCTGGCTGCTATCCTGATCTTTCAGACCTGGGCCTTCACTATTGCAGTGATACGCCAAAATAATGGCATAGCGGATATCGCCTGGCCATTAGGCTTTGTAGTAGTGTCAGGATGTAGCTGGTATTTCTACCACATCAAGCTGAGCTTGACCCAAAATGCAGGGGAGCCGGATATTTTCTTGCTCTTCATTATTGGTTTGGTAGCTGTGTGGGGACTCCGGCTATTCTTTTATCTCGCCATGCGCAACTGGAATAAACCCGAAGACTGGCGCTATGCCAAATGGAGGCAGGAATGGGGTGACAGCGCATTTATCCGTTCTTTCCTTCAGGTGTTTATGCTACAGGGTGTGTTGCTGGTCATTATTGCTTCTCCCATCGTACTGAGTGCTATCGCAGCACGCACCAGTGCAAGTGAAGGCTACGAGTGGTATCAGTATACCATCGGAGCTATCGGTGTTTTGATCTGGCTCATCGGCTTCTTTTTTGAGGCAGTCGGTGACTCGCAGCTCGCAGGCTTCAAGCAAGACCCGGCCAATAAAGGCCGCATCATGCGCTACGGCGTCTGGCAGTTTACCCGCCACCCCAACTACTTTGGTGAAGCATCTATGTGGTGGGGCATCTTCCTTTTGAGCTGTGTATCGGCACATGGTGTGGTAGATGTAGTGCTCCGCGCGGTAGGTCCTGCACTCCTTACCTTTATGCTCCTCCGCGTCTCCGGCGTCACCATGCTGGAGAGCAAATACAAAGGCAATAAAGAATACGAGGATTATCAAAAAAGGACCAGTGCCT
>JAFDYP010000533.1 GCA_018267355.1 Bacteroidota bacterium | reverse complement strand
TAAAAATGATGACCAGCGCTACAAAAGCTACTATACCGATCACTATACCTAAGAGTATTTTGCGAAGTTTTGGAGTTATTTTTTTCATATAAGATGGATTTACCTTCAGACCAAAGCCAATAATTATTCCATTCCCCATACGCAACACAAAAAAGATATATAATAAAAAAGCCCCCGGGATAAACCAGAGGCTCTGACTTGCTACTCGCCGGGACCCACGACCCGTTGAGCAGCGTAGTACTAAACTTTAGATCTTAGTAAACTTCTTGACAGCTGTACCATGATCGGTCAGCATTTTTACGATATAGTTGCCAGCTTCCAGACCAGATACACCTATACTGTTATTGCCTGCAGCTATCTCATACCTTCCTACCACCTGGCCGCTGATATCAGTGATCTCTACCTGAGCCTCCTTGTCAGAGGTAATAGTGATCTTGCTTACAGTAGGGTTAGGATAAAGTTGTATCGCATTGTCAACCTCTACAGACTCGATACCTGTTGTTGTATTCTTATCAAACACAGCAAACGGGCTGAAGCTGCTGATATTAGCACGTGTCATAGTATAGACACTGCCATTGAGTGATGCAGCAGACATTGTGCTCTGGTCCCATGCGCCATTGGTGTAGTGTGATATGTATGCCTGAGTATTATCAAAACCATTCACCTGAGCAGCAGCGGTCCAGCCGAGGCTGAGGTTGATGTTGGTATTAGTAGCATTATCAGGCTCGATCGTATATGTATTAGCCACGATAGATTGAGAGGCGGACAAATCTGTGCCTGTAGTACCCTGGCTCCATACACCTGAAGCGACGCCTACATTTATACCACCGCTGGTAGAGCCGCTATTCAGCTGGATACCTACCGGTGCATAGCTTGTGCTAGTACCTACGTGGAAAGTAGTGGCGGTGCTGGCACCGGCGGTCACCTGCATATTCACATGGCCTGTACCGCTGGTGATGATGTATGAAGTAGTACCCGCACCAGTCACAGAGGCAGATGCACCCATAGTAAGCGTATGAGTACCTATATTGATGCTACCCTGAGTGAAACTCAATGTACCATTGATCATCAGGTCAGAGCCGATATTCAGGGCCGCAGATGATCCGGAGGCTACATTTACAGACAGGTTATTTACAGTATTGCCGGAAGCAGAGAAGCTCAGTGTGCCATTTGTAGAACCTGTAGTAGTCACGCTGATGTCAGAGCTACCTGTAGACGATATGGTACCGCTACCTGATGCTGCTATTGAGCCTGTCACAGAGAGATTATTGCCGTTGAGAACGAGCGTACCATTCTGCAGAGACAGTGTACCAGCTACAGTCACATTAGAGCCGGATCCAACGGTCACACTGCCATTGCTTCCGGTATTGATGGTCAGATTACCTACTGTAGCGCTGCTACCTGAGAAGTGAAGATCTGAGGTCAGACCTGCCATAGATGTCACCATGATATTAGAGCTGCTGCCTGTGGCCAGAGAGCCTGAGCCCGCTACATTGCCGGCTATAGTCAGCGTGTGAGCACCTACGCCGTATTGGCTGCCACCACTGAGGGTGAGGGTGCCATTTACGGTCAGATCGGAGTTGATGTTTACGCTATTACCTGATCCGATATTGATGGTCAGGTTATTTACGTTTTGACCACCTGCTGCAAAAGTGAGGCCTCCGGACAGAGAGCCGCTACCATTGATAGTCAGGTTAGATGATGTATTGCCGCTCAGAGAGCCTGTACCCGTCACTGTACCGCCGATAGTCAGGCTACCGTTATTGAAAGACAGTGTGCCGCTGGTCAGGTCCAGAGACCCGGTCACGGTCAGGTCGCCGCTGATATGTGCCTGGTTGCTACCACCTACGTTTACAGTTAGAGAGTTCGCTGAGCTACCGGAGCTAAAGGACAATGTGCCATTAGTACCTGAGGTACCGCTGAGCGTGATGCTGGATCCTGAGCCGGATGTCACCGATCCGCTACCTGAAGCAGCTACAGTACCGCTCACTGTCAGATTATGACCGTTGAGATTCAGGTTGCCGCTTTGCATGGTCAGCATACCGCTTACGGTGAGATTGCCGCCGAGGCTGGCAGAGCTACCATTGCCGGAGTTCACATTCAGGTTGCCTATCACACCACCGGTGATAGACAGTGCAGCATTGGAGTTTCCTGTAGAGTTATAATTCAGGGTGCTGGAGGCATTGGCCATCAGAGACCCTGAGCCTGACAGTGAGCTGCCGGAGCCAAGGGAAAGAGACTGACCGCTGATATCAAGCATACTACCCCCTGTCAGTGTCAATGCACCATTCACTGTCAAGGCAGATCCGAGAGCTGCCGAGTTGCCGGAACCGACATTTACGCTCAGGTTATTGACAGTCTGCCCTCCTGCTGCGAACTGCAGCGCTGTAGAGAGACCACCTGTGGCGCTCACAGTCAGGTTTGAGCTGCTATTGCCGCTCAGGCTTCCTGTGCCTGCCAGTGAACCGCTTATAGTGAGGTTAGAATTATTGAAGTTGAGTGTACCGGAAGTGAGGGTAAGCGTACCGGTCACATTGAGGCTACCTGAGATCATGGCCTGGCTGGATGAGCCTACGTTTACTGTCAGGTTCTGCGCCGAGCTGCCGGTAGAGAAATTCAAAGCGCCGGATGTACCGCCGCTGGTATTGATCACTATGCTAGATGATGCGGTAGAAGAAATGCTGCCGGAGCCGGATGTCACACCACCGCTTACGGTCAGGTTATTCCCATTCAGCATGAGTGTGCCTGATGTCAGATTGAGCGTACCAGTAGTATGCAGATTAGACGCCAGCGTCACGCTACCTGTACCACCTGTGCTTATAGTCACATTATTCAGGCCCGAGCCGCTGAGCTCGAGTCCGGCAGATGTATTACCACTGCCGCTATACACTACATTATAGCTATTAGATAGTGATGCTGTACCGCTACCGCTCAGAGATAGTCCACCGCCAGTCACGTTGATGGTACCGCCGTTGCTCACAGAGAGGTTGCCTCCAGACCCAATAGTCAGCATGCCCGCACCCAGATTCAGATTTTGGCCCACGGTAGTCTGAGAGCCGAGTGTGAGCGCAAGAGCAGAGTTACTGATTGTCTGGGCAGTGAGTGCCCCCGTGAAGGATACTACTGCACCGGCATTGAGCGTCACAGTATTCAGATTGATATCACCGCTACCACTCACTGTACTCAGTGCTCCTACGGTGAGAGAGTGGGTAGAGGAGGTCAGCGTACCCTGCACATCCAGTGTTGCCAGTACACCTGACATGCTGTAATCGTTATCGAGATTGACCGTCACACCGGATGCGATGGTGATCTGGTCTGTAGTATTGGTGGCTGAAGGCGCTACGCCTCCTGCCCATGTGGTAGAGCTACTGAAATTACCTGAGGTAGTAGCCGTAAATGCGGTAGCAAAGACCGCACTCGCGGACAGGACCGTCAGCATGACTGACAACGCTATCCTTCGTGTAGAGAGTACAAAGCTGTTCATAATTTTATTACTAATGATTAGTAGAG
>JAFDYP010000532.1 GCA_018267355.1 Bacteroidota bacterium | reverse complement strand
TATAAAGAAGCATTACAGTCATGCCATTTGATTGTGTCTCCCACATTTTTTGAAAAATCAAACAGAATAGAATCAGTCGTACACCAGTTTATAGCAGCGGGTATACCGGCATATCTTATATATACTTTGCGCGCAGCGGTATCCTCTGAAAGCAATCCCAGTAGATTGCATTAACTATAGCCAGGATAAAGCGGCCCGGGCCTACCAGTCAAATTCCTGTACTGGATCAATTTTTTGTAGATATTACCTGCTACTATAGTGTCACCATCAGTTTTGAGATAGATGTAGTTAGTATAGTAATAGCTATTAGGATCGTTTGGATTGCCAGGATCGCAAAAGTAGCATTTGCCTTCGCTGATTTTCCAATGAAGACTATCTCGGAGAAAAGGTCTGTATCCCTGCGAAAATGAGTGGCATGCAATCAGTACGGTTACGAAGAGTAAAGCGTTTTTCATATTTCCTATTCTTATACCAAGGTAAGATTATGTCTCTGAATATAATGTTGCCTTTTGTCATATTTCTGTCAGTTATGACAGTTAGCCTGTAAACCCTATGTTTACCCCATGAAAAAGCTCCTCGCCTATATCTACTTCGGCTATGTGGCCATCGTATTCATGGCATGCCTCATCATCATGCTCATTCTCTATGTGCCGCTGCTGCTGATCCGCAATGACCGTACCCGCATGAGGATCATCTATTTCCTGAATAAGTTTTTCCTCAAGTGGATATGGTCCAATCTCGTGGGCATCACTGTGAAAGTAGAGGGCCGCGAGAAGATACAGGACGACAAGACCTACGCCTTCGTCTGCAATCACTCCAATATGCTGGATATCCCCTTCACTGCTTCGTGCATAGACCACTACTACAAGCCGCTCGTCAAAAAGGAGCTGATGAAGACTCCTATCCTGGGCCCACTGCTGCAGATGACCTCGCTCTCCGTAGACCGCAAAAGCCCCGAGAGCCGCCACGCTACCTACAATAAGATGGTGAACGTAATGAAGAAGGGCCTCTCGCTGCTCATCTTCCCCGAGGGCACGCGCAACAGGACCCCCGAGCCCACCAAAGAGTTTTATGACGGTGCCTTCAAGGCAGCCATCGAGGCTCAGGCCAATATCGCTCCCTTTGTGCTGATCAATCTACGCCACCTGCAGCCGGTAGACTCAAATCTGATCTACCCCGGCCGCGTCACCATGCGCTTCCTCGAGCCTATCTCCTGTGCAGGTATGACAGAGGCCGATACCAAGGCACTCAGTGCCCGCGTTCGCGCCATGATAGATGCGGAGCTACGCAAGGACGATGTACTTTTCAAGAATAAGTAGTCTGGATCAGATCACAAAAAGGCGACCCGCTGGCGCTTGACAGGGGAATTCGAATCAAAAATCACGGACCGCTAGAGCGACACCACATACCATGGCGCACCCAGCCTACCCGGTTTCAGTGTCACATGGATCTGTGATCCTACAGGCACACCCTCGTAGAAGTCGCTATCCACAGTGATCTCATCAGCTTTCAGTTGCGGTCCCCATGGAGCTACTTTTAGATAGTACGTAGTGTGCTTGCCGCTACTGATACGTTTATCCAGTACCTCTGTCGCATAGGTCTGGCCGGGAGCGTTGTCCAGATAGCAGTTGGCCAGTACACTCGCGCCATAGCCATACAGCAGGCCGACTGCTACGATGCCCATGAGCAGAGCATTAAAGCTCGGCTCTACTTTGTATACCTTCCTGGGATCCGCGATGATCACTACTACTGCCAGCAGAGCTATCAGTGCGGTGCTGATGAAAAGCATTTTGTACTCCCAGATATCAAAATCTATCAGCGCCCGTAGCAGTAGCAGCAGTGCCGGAGCAAAGGCACCGGCCAGAGACGGGTAGGCGCTTTTCTCACCCGTAGTGAGGCGCAGCTGTCCGCCGTATACCCTGTAGAAGCCCAGCGCCACCAGCGGTAGCAGCAGGCTGAGCCCAAGCACCAACTCATATGGACGCGGATAGATGAATCCCCACAGCATCAGGCCACCGCCTATAGTAGATAGTGTGGAGGCTACTTTGCGTGCGCGGGCCAGGTTCACAGCGCGTTCCTCCTCATCCGCACCAAAGGTCTCATCCACCATGATCTCTTCCTCCTCTCGCGCATAGTCTTGTGCGTTCAGATCGGGGTAGTTCGTCGCGAGCCATGCCAGGAATTCTTCCTTGTCCTTGATCCCGATACTGATCCTCATACTTTTCACCTTCGGGTCGCTCGTCTCTACCACCGCATATTTATCATCCAGCCGGTAGCCAGTGATATCTTTTAGACTTACCTCTTTTGTTTTGATAAAGGCGCAATAGATCAGGCTGTCCTCCGTCACCGAGAGGCGCCAGTTTCTCATGCCTATAATGCACGCCCCTGCTATGGTCAGCATGATAGGTATAGCTATCAGTGCTACTTTGCGCGCCTCGCTATCCTGGCATGCATAGTAGCCGAGCACTATAGAGCCGATCACCAACCCGGCAGTGAATGTATACACCATCCATTTGGCCCAGGTGGGCACTTCGTAGTTCTTCATAGTATCGTGTTGATTGGCGGTTAAAATAGCAATGAAGCCTGATATTATAAATACCTCATGATTTTTATATGTTATAAAAGTATTACATTGAGGCATGAGCATACTGCGCGACATAGCTAACCGGATCTACAGTGGCTGGTGCATCGTCATCTTCTTTGTCGTCATCTTTTTTCAGATGCTGGGCTTCATAGCTATCTCAGTGCTGCCGGAGCGGCAGCGCACAGTAGCCTGCTACAGGGTAGCGCGTGCCATAGCTACTGCATGGTTCTTTCTTTGCGGCTACAAAATAGTGATAGAAGGGGAGGAGAAGATAGATCACAACCAGACCTATATGTTCGTCTGCAATCACTCCAATATGCTGGATCTGCCCATGATCGCCTACTTCCTCCAGCACTACTACAAGTCACTCGCCAAAAAAGAACTCAGATACGTACCCATCATGGGCTATCTGCTGCGCACCAGCAGCCTGCTGGTAGACCGCTCCAATCCTGAGAGCCGCCGCCAGACTACAGCGCGGGTAGCGAATCTGATGAAGCAGGGCCTCTCCATCCTCATCTTTCCCGAGGGCACACGTAATAAGACGGTCAAGCCGCTGAAGGAATTTTATAGTGGCGCCTTCCGTACAGCTATCCTGGCACAGGTGCCTGTGCAGCCATTCCTGTTTCTGGATCATAGATCGCTGCAGCCGGTGCATAGCTACCGATTCCACCCCGGTACCGTACGTGTGCGTGTGCTGGATGCTATCCCCACGGCCGGTCTGCATCCGGATGATGCTCACGACCTCCAGCAGCAGATCTATGATCTCATGGAGCGCGCCATTCTGACAGGGGATAAGGACTTTGCACAGCGTGCAGTGACGTGAGAAAATGGATAACTATCAAAATATTATTACTTTTCGCTCATACTCTAAAAAACCAATGTCCTGCCCCTCCGATGTAAAGTAAAATTGCATGCTGTTTAACTCTATCTCATTTCTCATTTTTTTTCCGGTAGTCACCATACTTTATTTCGCGTTCCCTTACCGGTTCAGGTGGGCGCTGCTGCTGGCTGCGAGCTGCTTCTTTTACATGTTTTTCAAGCCGGTCTATATACTGATCTTATTTTTTACGATCATCATAGACTACTTTGCAGGTATACTGATAGAGCAGGCCCAGGGGCCACGGCGCAAGTTTTTTCTGCTCTGGAGTCTGATAGCCAATGTAGGTGTGCTGGCTAT
>JAFDYP010000531.1 GCA_018267355.1 Bacteroidota bacterium | reverse complement strand
GCTTACCCTAAATGCCGTGGCCGGAGGCACGCTATCCGGACACATTATAGATGATAAGAAGCAGGCTGTGATCGGTGCCATAGTGATGATAGACAGCAGCACGACCATGGCAGCACAGACCGACTACGACGGCCAATACACTATCGAAAATATACCTGCCGGCCGCCACATGATCAGGATCAGCTACGTATCCTACACTACTATCAATCGGGAGATACTGATCAATGAAGGGCCCAATACAAAGGATGTAGCGCTAGAGCCGGAGGCGCAAAAGATACAGGAGGTGACTGTGCAGGAGGTGCGTCGCAGAAATACAGAGAATGCCGTGAATATGGAGATACGCAAAGCCAACAGTATAGTAAGCGGTATATCCTCTGCACAGATACAAAAGACACAGGATCGTAGCGCAGCAGACGTAGTGAAGCGTATACCCGGTGTCACGATAGTGGATGGCCGCTTCATTAATATCCGTGGCCTCAGTGACCGGTATAACAATGTATTTCTGAATGATGCGGGTGCTCCGAGCTCCGAGGCAGACCGCCGTGCCTTCTCTTTTGATGTGATACCTAGCGGGATGATAGAGCGGATACTGATCTACAAGACTCCATCTGCGGAGCTGCCGGGAGATTTTGCAGGGGGCATGGTGAAGATCTACACACCGGCTATGCCGGAGAAAAACTCGGTGACCGTAAGTTATACTACCTCATTCCGGGAAGGAAGCACCTTCAAGCCGTTTTTTAGTACTCAGGGCAGCAAGACCGATATGCTGGGCTTTGATAATGGCTACAGGAATATGCCCGCAGGTACGCCTTCTTATATCCAGAAAAATAATTCAAATATCGGTGCGATCACCAAGGCATTTAATAATGATTGGGGTATCAACCGCGGCCAGGCTATACCAGACCAGCGGGCATCTCTGACCCTCCAGCGGGTGGTAAAAAAGGGGAAATTTCAGTTTGGCAATACGACCGCGCTCACCTATACCAATACTCAGTCTACCTATCTGATACGCAGAGCTGACTATGACTCTGTGGGCAAGAATCTGGAGCAAACTGATACCGTCAGTACCCGTACAGTGTATAGCGGTATCATGGAGAATATGGCATTCAAATGGGGAGGCAATCAGATAGAGATCAAAGCTCTGCTCAATCAGATGGGTATGTCTCAGACCACTCTGCGCAATGACACATTTAATGGAAAGAATGAACGATTCTATGCGGAGTACTACCAGCAGCGTACCACAGCGCTCACGCAGCTGGCCGGCGGGCATAACTTTAATGATGAGTCCACCATATACAACTGGAATCTCAGCTACGCATACAGCGCACGCAAAGAACCTGACTTTAAAAGGATCAAATTTGCGTACAACCCCTTTGACTCAGCCTACAAGGCACAGATAGCAAACGTAGTAGACCCGGTAAACGGTGGCGGACGCTTCTACTCAGATCTCAAAGAGCACGTAGTCTCATTCAATCATGGAATAAGGCAGCAGGTCAAGGCTCCGGGATATACCTTTGAACTCTCTGCCGGCAACTATGTAGAGTACAAAATGCGCAGTTTTGCTGCGCGGCTGATAGGCTACACCATCAAGCCGGGCGCCACGGCACAGCATCTGCTGGAGCAGCCACTTTCTACGATATTTGATCCGACTGCTGTGGGCGAGGCTACAAATTTCCGCCTGGATGAGATCACCAGCCCCTCAGATGCATACAAAGCTCAAAACCTGCAGATAGCTACATATGTCAATTTTGTTTTGCCTGTAAAGGATATTGTGAAAATCATAGTGGGTGTCCGCCATGAGTACAATAAGCAATCCCTGCAGAGCCATGTGAACCTGGATAGCGTGAGCCCAAGCATAGTCACGCACTTCGTACTGCCATCGGTCAATGCCGCATTTAACGTGCATAAGAATATGCTGGTGCGTGTGGCCTATGGTATGACGGTCAATAGACCAGAGTTTAGGGAATGGTCGCCATTCTATTTTTATGATTTCCAGCTCAGCGCTGGCAACTACGGCTCACTGTTCCCTACGGTGTTTTATCCTAACGGTACCGTGCTCAATGTAGCCAAGATCCAGAATGTTGACCTGCGCTATGAATTTTATCCATCACCGGGCGATATGGTACATGTGGGTGGTTTCTTCAAGTACTTCAAAGATCCGATCCAGCAGGTGATCACACCTACAGGAGGCAATGATAGTAAGGGCTTCACATTTATCAACGGTGACCATGCCTATACGGCAGGAGTGGAGGTGGATATCCGCAAAAACCTTGGATTCATGCAGCACTCCGGTCGCAATGTGATGGCTGACTTCAATCTTGTTTTAAACGCGGCCTATATCTACTCCAGGCTATACCTGCCAGACCTGCCCTCACTGAGCCATACTACGCAGCTACAGGGCCAGTCACCATATATTGTAAATGCAGGCCTATACTACCAGAATGATAGCATAGGCCTGCAAGCCTCTCTGCTATATAACGTTTCGGGCCCGCGGATTTACGCCATAGGCAATCAGTTTTATCCCAATATCGGAGAGATGCCAAAGCATAGCCTGGATCTGACACTGTCATATACAGTACTGAAGCACCTTACGTTTATCGTGGCTATACAAGATATACTGGCACAGTCATCCCGCCTGGTGCTCGATATAGACCGCAATGGCAAATTTGATACAAAGCATGGCTTGGATAGGGAGATCCGCAGCTATGTGATGAATCGCTATTATTCTGTAGGCATAAGGGCGACATTCTGATGCGGCCGCAGATCATCATAGTCCTGCTTGTGGTCCTTGTGACAAGCCAGAGCTGCACGAGGGATAAAGCAGTAATCCCGGCGTCAGACCAGATCATCTGTGATAGTGTGTCTGTCAGCTATCGCAGTTGTATCCAGCCCATTTTTCAAACGCACTGTTACAGTTGTCATTCGGACTCTGCATCTGCCGGAGGCGCCGCCGGTTTTGATATAGAGGATTTCTCGCAGCTGAAATTTTATCTAAACTATTACTATCACAATGACAGCATCTACGGGTCGAAATTCATGAGGGCTATTGATCACGGTTCAGGTGTTTTGGTAATGCCGCCTTCATATAAGATGCCGGATTCTTCCATTGCTATTATCAAGGCCTGGATCAGCCTGGGTGCCCCTGATAGCTAGGGCCGGAGTGTGCATAAGTGTGAGCAGCGTACGCTAACCTTAACTGGCAGGTAAATATTTGGTAACATCTACAATGGACTTTTGCGCCAACAAAAAATAAGCACAATGAAAAACTTTTATCAAAAACTCACGACCTGTCTGATGGCATTGGGTTTCTGTGGCGCGGTGTCTGCGCAGTCATTTACCAAAGTGACGGTACAGGATAGTATCTCTACCGATACGCACTGGACTAACGACCGTCAGTACCTCCTGAAGGGGTATGTATATGTGACCAATGGTACCACCCTGACCATAGATCCTGGCACAGTGATCCGCGGCGATAAGCAAACAAAAGGTACGCTGATCATAGAGCGCGGTGCCAAGCTCATGGCAATGGGTACAGCCGCTCAGCCTATCGTATTTACATCTAACGAAGCTCAGGGCAATCGCTCCTATGGTGACTGGGGTGGTGTGATCCTGTGCGGCAAAGCTCCTAATAACTGGGCATCGGGTACAGCACAGGTAGAAGGTGGTCCTCGCTCCCTCTATGGTGGTACAGACCCTCATGACAATACCGGTGAGCTGCACTATGTGCGTATAGAATTTCCCGGTATAGCTTTCTCTCCTAATAATGAGGTAAATGGCCTTTCTCTCTGCTCGGTAGGTGACGGCACTCAGATCGATCACATCCAGGTTTCTTTTTCGGGTGACGACTCTTATGAGTGGTTTGGCGGTACGGTCAATACTAAATATCTCGTAGCACTCGGCACATGGGATGACGACTTTGATAATGACAATGGCTATGCCGGTCTCAATCAGTATGGCATCTCTCTGCGCGATCCATATGCTGCTGACAACTCCGGCTCAAAAGCATGGGAGTCTGACAGCTATCAGAATGGTACTGTGACTGGCCTCGGTGGCAATACAATGCCTACACATCCGGTCTTTACAAACTACACAGTAGTAGGTCCACTGGTACAGCCTAGCTCTACAGCATATGACCCTCAGTTCGTGGCTGGTGTGCATATGCGCCGCGGCAGCTCTATGAGTCTGCTCAATAGTGTGGTGGTAGGCTATCCTGCAGGTCTCCTGATAGATGAGTCTGACTCTACAGCTTTCGGATCGACTATAGCCAATCTCGTAAGTGGTGCAGCTGAGTTTAAGAACAATGCTATAGCTGGTATCCAACTAAACAGTGTAGGCGGTGGCAAAGAAGTAGTACTGGTATACAATGGTGCCCGCTCTCTCACAGCCACTAACCTGCCTAGTCCTGATACCACGGGTAGCGGTGTGTTCTCTTTTGGTCCATGGTCCGGTCCTTGGGCTTTCATCAAGGATCCTGTTAATATGGATAAGATCTATGCCACTGAGCAAAATGGCCTCCGCATTCAGAATCCATTTAACCTGACTAATCCTGATTTTACCCCTACCAGCACTTCACCTATATCATACAACTCTACCGCCCTGCCTTCTTATGTGACAGCAGGTGGTACACTGGATCCATTCTCAAACGGCAAGGTATATCCATACGATCCTACCAAACCGATCAATACAGATACTACTGCTCTCTTTATCAACTACAATGCCCCTACACTGGTGCCAAACCTGACCAGCAGCAAGCTGTCCAGCTCCTTCTTCACGCCGGAAAACCATATCGGTGCGCAGAATGCCAATAGCGACAAGTGGACTGCCGGCTGGACTAACTGGGATCCAAACAATACGGACTACGACAGCCGCTCTGCCTCTACAGGTATACCTACCTACAGTGAGGAGAAACTCTACCTCCAGGTAGCTCCCAATCCTGCACAGAATGAAGCTGTGATAGGCTACGCACTGGCCAATAACTCTGACCTGAATATCACTATCTATGATATGATGGGCAATCAGGTAAAGACCATCAGGGATCAGAAGAATGTAGTTGCGGGCAAGTATGCTTTCAAGTTTGAAACGGCAGACATGAGCGCAGGCGTCTATATCATCAATGTCACTACAGAAACAGCACACGCAGCCATCAGGCTCGCTGTGAAATAAGAATACGATTTAATCTCTCTCCTTCAACCCTGCCTGAAAAGGCAGGGTTTTTTTGCTGTATAGAGTCAGGGTCAGTTTGCGAAAAATCAATACTTTTGGATGTAAAATAAGCAGACATGGCAGAAGCGATCAGACTGGGCCGGATGACGGACACGATGGAGGAAGGATTTGTAGCAGAGATCAATGTGAAAGTAGGCGATACTGTAAAAGTAGGCGATGCTATAGCGGATATAGAAACAGACAAAGCGACGCTCCCCCTGGAATCATATTATAATGGTACGATCCTACACATAGCAGTAAAAAAAGGCGATACACTGCCCATCAACTCGCTGGTGGCCGTAGTGGGTAAGCAAGGAGAAGATTTTTCCGCACTGCTGAATGATAGCGGCGCAGCAACCTCTAAGAAAGAGGAAAAATCAGAAGCCCCTGCGCAACAACCGGCTGCAGAGAGCAAAGCATCTATGCAGCAGGTATCTGCCAGCGCCCCGGTACAGCAGCCTGCTACAAGTGCCGTGACGCCGGAAGATGGCCGTGTGAAAGCCTCTCCACTCGCCAAGGCCATAGCAAAAGAAAAGGGCATAGACCTCTCTAAAGTCAATGGATCCGGAGAAGAAGGTCGTATAGTGAAGAAGGACCTTGAGAATGTAGGCACGACGCCTGCCGCGGCGCCAGCAGCTAAAACCTATACCGGCCAGGAGTCATACACTGATACCAAGGTGTCTCAGATGCGCAAGAGCATAGCCAAGCGCCTGACGCAATCTAAAAATGACAATCCTCACTTCTACCTCACCGTAGATGTCAATATGGACAAGGCCGTGGCTCTGCGTACGGAGCTGAATAACCTGCTGCCGGCAAAGGTGTCTTTCAATGATTTTGTGATCAAAGCGGTAGCCCTCAGCCTGCGCCAGCACCCTGCTGTGAATAGCTCATGGCTGGGAGATACGATCCGTCGCTATAGCCACATCCATATCGGTATGGCAGTGGCAGTAGACGAGGGCCTTCTGGTACCGGTCATCAAATTTGCAGATAATAAGAGCATCTCTGATATAGCAGCCGAGGCAAAGGCATGGGGAGAGAAAGCCAAGAGCAAAAAACTACTCCCGGCAGACATGGAGGGCAGTACCTTTACTATCTCTAATCTGGGTATGTTTGGTATAGAAGAGTTCACAGCGATCATCAATGAGCCTAATGCCTGTATCCTGGCCGTAGGTGCTATCCGCCAGACACCTATAGTAGTGAATGGTGAGATCAAGGTAGGCAATATGATGAAGCTGACCCTGTCTTCAGACCACCGAGCAGTAGACGGTGCAGTAGGCGCTAAATTTATGCAGACGCTGAAGCAGATGCTGGAGGAGCCGATGAGGATCTTCATCTGATCAC
Source organism: Bacteroidota bacterium (assembly GCA_018267355.1). Taxonomy (GTDB): domain Bacteria; phylum Bacteroidota; class Bacteroidia; order Chitinophagales; family LD1; genus UBA1941. The sequence continues at coordinate 1,711 of JAFDYP010000531.1, read as the reverse complement.
TCAGAAGATACGAAAACAAAAAAGCGGCTGAGTAGCCGCTTTTTTTTATACTTGCTAATGAAAAGTCTTTAGTCGAGTATGATGTCTACGACAGAGTTGATCGGTATGAAGACGCCTCCACGCAGCACGATAAACTTATCAGTACGGGCCCATACACGGGATACGATCTCGCTCTGGCCTTCTTCAGTATTGAAGATGATGCGCACATTATTATAGTAATTATTGCCCATCAGCATCGCCATATATAGTTTCTGGTCCTTCATTTTGATACGCTCCTGTGTGTGTGAATTAGTTTCGTTTTTAAAGGTCACTTTCAGCAGCTCGCTTGTGTCCATTCTTTTAGCAGCACCCATTGTCATACATTTTGCAGCCATACGGCATACAGTTAAATAATACTTCTTCTATCAAGGGTGATATCTCTCGGGGGGAGCTATAGGGGGTATGCATTCTTATACGTACCAGCGCGAAAAAGGTTTTCCTTGCGGGTCAGAAATTTTTGAAAATCAGAGGTACATATAGTTTTGCTCTGGGATCGTCTTGCGGAAAAAACTGTACATTCATGCGGAATTGTCACTACCAGGTGTGTGATTAAATCGTGTACGTGAAACGCTTTTTGATCAAGCTCTTCCTCTTCCTTGCTCTAGTAGGCATATCATGTTTTAGTATCATGATGATACCAGTAGACAAGAGATATCAGTACGCATTTTCCAAAAGTGATTGTACCCCTAAATCCAATTATATATACCATAGACTTTACGATGATTCCACTCCTATAGATATCGCCTTTATAGGGACTTCTCATACCATGTGTGGCATTAGTGACTCCATAGTGCATAGGAAGCTCCGGACGCATGGAATAGATAAATGTCTGGCTAACCTCGCCATCTGCCGTGTAGGTCGCAATATGGATTATGTGATTATCAAAGATCTTTTGAAGGCCAAAAGACCTCAGCTGATCGTATTGGAGGTCAAGCAGGAAGAACCTGATCTGAGCCACCCCGAATTTGGATATAGAGCAGATATCGCCGATGTACTTATCCCATACTCGATAGTAGATGTGCAATATTTCAATGATTTGATCAATGCCTTTAGAGTCAGGGTAAGCTATCTGCAGAGTAAACTGGGAGTGAAGGAATATGATGCCACCTGGGAGGAGCCATCTCAGGCTATATATAGGCAACACGGTGTAGCCGATACAGCCATACTTCGTAGAGGTGCTCAGCGGAGATGGGAGCGTTATTATAGTCAGCCGCGAAACGCCTGGGTAGATAGCCTTATGCTGCGTTATCCTATGTCCTATATATCGGGGATTATGCAGATGGCACGAGAAAGTCACGCTAGGGTCGTAATGCTCTATATCCCAAACTACGGCTATCCATGGCATAAACCGCGATACTTAAATTATTATCGCCAGTTGGCAGATGTCTATCTCATGCCCGATAGTTTCTATGACAATAAACGTTTTTGGATAGAAGACGAACACCTCAACGCTGACGGTGCTGCGATACTGAGTGACTCTATAGCGGCCTATATAGCACGACAAATGCGCTGATCACTCCCTGAGCAGCACCTGTATGGTCTGGCGGGAGATCTGGCGCAGCAAGATGTCTTTGTCCTTTGTGAGCCGGTCTATGATACCTGTATTGTAGTGGCGTATAGTGAGTAGCGTGAGCTTCTCATTGCGCACTATCTGAAAGTCATCCTGCAGTTC
>JAFDYP010000530.1 GCA_018267355.1 Bacteroidota bacterium | reverse complement strand
CTGGCATTTCATAGTGCTAAAAATACGCTGGTGATAACCTATGGCAATAGCAATATAGATCTGCTGGTCAATGGTACGGATCTCTATAATATCCCCGACATACGCAATGCGAATGTCGGAAGTTCTAAAAATATCAATGATGTAGCGATCATAGGCGAATATGCCTACCTGGCCACAGATCTGGGTATCTCTGTATTGGACCTGGACAAAAAAGAGATCAAGGACAACTATATCATAGGTGACACAGGGCAAAATATTAAGATCTATAGTATCGCTTCTGACGGGAATACGATCTACGCAGCTACCGAAGAAGGCCTGAAGTCAGCCTCTCTTTCTTCCAGTAACCTTCAGGATTTTAATAACTGGACTGTCTATGGCCCTGCTAACGGACTACCAACCGGAGGAGCCTCTCTGACCGCCCAGCTCAATGGCCATTTTTATGTAGTCATCCGGGACTCTTTGTATGCCATGAGTGGCAATACCTTTTCTAGGGTGCGCTACGATGCGGGCTATAGCTATCACTCATTTAGTCCGTCTGATGGCTATCTGTATGCCTTTTTGTGGACGTCAAGCACCGATGAAAAGACACTTCGCATCAAAGCAGATGGTACTATAGAGGAGGTTCATTTTGCCAATAGTCCTAAGCCGTCGCAGATAGTGAAATCGGGCAGTGACAACTGGATAGCAGACTTGTGGGGAGGACTCATTCACTATCAGGATACCACTTTCATTGAGCACCTGGCACCCGCCGGGCCACCTACGGCCAGTGTATTTCGCATGGCTACATCTTCTGACAATACGCTGTACCTCGCAGCCGGCGGGGCAGATCCTGCCTATATCACCTATAACTATGACGGTACGGGCCCGGTGATTTACGACCATAATAAATGGAAGAACTATAACGTAAACGCCTATAGTCAGCTGAGCGGATGCTATGACCTGGTAGACGTAGTGGTAGATGACGTTCACGGCAAGATCTACTATGCCTCGCTGCAAGGCGGCCTGGTGGAAGTAGACGTGAAAAATAACCAGCTGACCAAATACGATACGACCAACTCAAACGGAATCCTGCAGCCGCAGTTTGGCCTGGTCAAGATCAGCGCCTTGTGCCTTGACCCATCCGGCAATCTATGGATGTATAATGTTGGCTCTCCGCGCTCACTCGTGGTCAAAACTCCTGATGGGCAATGGGCTAATTTCAGCGTGCCTAATGATGTGGTCACCGCCAGACAGATGATATCAGATGACTACGGTCAGATATGGTTTGGTGGCCGCGGAAACAATATGGTAGCCTATAATCCCGGCAATAAAATATTGGACCCATCTGATGATCAGTTTGCCACGCTGACTACAGCTACTGGTGGCGGTGGCCTGCCCAATGCAAATATATGGACCATCGTGAAGGATAAGAACGGAGATATCTGGGTAGGTACTGACATCGGTATAGGTACCTTCTACTGCGCCGGCAGCGTCACCTCCGGCTATGGCTGTGATGCTACCCGTATCAAAGTAGATCAGGGAGGCTTTATTGGTTATCTCTTTTCCACTGAGATCGTGCAGGCACTGGCAGTAGATGGGGCAGACCGCAAGTGGGTAGGCAGTACCAACGGCGTCTGGCTGATCAGCGAAGATGGTACAAAACAATTACTGCACTTCACCTCTGACAATAGTCCCCTGCCGTCTAACAATATCACAAGCATTACCGTCTGCGAAAAAAGCGGTGAGGTTTTTATCGGCACAGATCAGGGCGTAGTCAGCTATCAGGGCGATGCCATACTAGGAGAGTCTACTAAGGGCAAGCCTCTGGTATACCCCAACCCTGTGCGTCCTGACTATACAGGGCCGATAGCTATAAAGGGCCTCGTAGATAATGCCTACGTCAAGATAATGGATGCAGGTGGCATCCTCGTCTATCAGGGCCGTGCCAATGGCGGGCAGATGATCTGGGACGGCAAAGGCTACAATGGTCAAAAGGTACAGACGGGGGTTTATTTCGTCTACGCCGCCACCGATCTGGGCAAAGAACATAATGTCGGCAAGATCGTCTTTATCAATTGAGCCTATGGCGATAAATACCTATCGCAGCCAGTAGTAAGACCATAACCGATATAGTATAAATGAAAGCTGCTTTAGCCAGCCACGGCGAGAAATAAAAGTCTACACTGTGATGCCCCGCACCCACGGTGCAAGAGACAAAGTGATCCTTGGTTTCCATTACAGTTACCGGCGCATTATCTACGCAGGCTTTCCAGCCCGGAAAGTACATCTGGGCAAGAGTAACTATTTCTACTGTGCTATTGTCTACATCTATCTCGAAATGGCCCGGGTCAAAAGACCTGATCCAGATAGTAGCCGGCTTTTGAGTTGATACGAGCCGCTGATGCTGATATAGCTGGAAGAAATCGGCCTTTTCAATTAAAAGATTGTAGTTTTTGAGATTGAATCCATTGTATCCTTCAAAGGAGATCTGCTTGCGCAGAAAGCCGGCATTTTGCCACACTGGTGGCGCTATGGAGGGGTCGTTCCATTGATTGTACGCTGTGATGGGATCATTAGTGGGGATAGGGAAGCCGGTAGGGTATTGATCTATGCTGCGCTGTACATCCTTTACCTTTTGGCCGGAGGCAATCGTGGTATACATGACCATCTGCACAGATAGGCCAAGATCACACAAAATAATCAGCGCCAGCAGCCGCATCCGGACGTGGGGCTTTAGCCAGGCTTTCGGCAAAGAGAACACTATAAAAGCTGTCAGAGAGAGAATGACCGCCGGCAATAAAACAGCTGGTGCAGCAAAAGGGCCGAGTGATATTTTGCCAGAGATGGCTATCAGCCATACGGACATGACGGCGATAGATAAAAACATCGCAACCACTTTGAATATCTT
>JAFDYP010000052.1 GCA_018267355.1 Bacteroidota bacterium | reverse complement strand
CATTTAGTTAGCGCCAACTAAAAAAGAAATTCACCGTGCAACTACTTTTTCTGTTAATGTGCTGATATTGAGATTGATATGATTTACAAAATGCCTACTATCGCTACCATAAATGATCCCCCCGCTGTTCCAAGTTTAGCGCAGCGTAACTTGGAACTCGGAATAACTTCAAGTCTCAGACTTGAGGCGTAGTACAGGTCTTAACGTCTTTGCCCCAACTGGCGCGGAACTTAGTTCCGTGCCGAAGCTAGGCGCTCATCTGCCAGAAGGATTGGAAGGAACTTAGTTCCTGCACCCCGCTGTCCAGCTATCCGTAGTTTATATAAAAATGCTGTTCGTAGTCCGAAGGCAGGCTTGCGGCTGGCGACTACTAAGCACCCTACACCCCTGAGTTCACCTCGGCTGTTCTTTGAGCACTCAGCGCCCTTCGCGTGAAAACTTTTTGCGTTTCCGCGCTTTTGCGGTTATACCCGGCAGCTCTAAAACTCAGCCCGCACGAAATACCCATCCTCAAACAGCACTGTCGGCAGGTAGGAGGGCGGCTTGCCATCAAAGTACGCGATAGGTGGTATCAGCGCCTTGTCAGGGTGCAGCTTATTGTAGCGCGTCAGCTTCTCAAAGGTGACAGACTGCGCCTTGGTAGGCTTCTGCACCGGCTTCTCAGGGAGCGCCTTAGCCTTCTCCGGAGCCACCTCCGGCGCACTCGCTGCAGCCGCGGGCTGCTCCACCACCACCGCCTCCGGCGCAGGGTCCGGCAGCGCATCCCAGCCCGCCAGCTCTATCATATCCGGCTGCGGCGGTGTGACAGTTGCTTCCCTGTTCCACCCATAGTGATGCTTCAGCATAAACGTGGTAAAGTGCACCGGCATCTTGCCCGTGATCGCCTTATCCACTATCCGCGCCTCAAAGCGTTGCTGTATCACCTTCATGAGCGAGGTCACGGCATAGTTGCCCCGCCACTTCTTCCGCCAGTACGCCCACAGATCATCATACACATGCGCCAGAGATAGCGCATGGCCCAGGTACTGGCAGTCCGGGCTGTACGAGTATTGTTCAATAGTTTTCAGCGTCTCCAGTGTCCGCTCTAGCGTCCACTTCACCGCATTCTGGTTTCCATCAGGAGCCATAGGTTCATATTGTTTATTGAGAGAAAAAAAGAGACAAGAAGCAAGAGCCAAGATATAAGAGGCAAGCACCAAGACCCCAAAACAAAAGCAAGAATTGCTGCCATTCCCCCTTTAAAAAGGGGGATTAAGGGGGATTTGACACACGAGCTAAAAAATCTCCCCGCTATGGCAAAAACGGAAACACTCTTCTGCATTTCCTTGATCCCTTTGCGCCTTTGCGAGAAATAGCAGAACCACATAAAGACGAACACAATAATAAGCAAAATACGCCAATAAAGCAATTTACACCATCGCTAAAACCTATCCACAAAAATGAGGACAATTCCCCTTCCAAAAACTTGCAAAACTCAACCTCCACCGACCCACACAAACACAACAAAATACGTATGCAGCCAGCACACATATCACCCCTCCTCCAGTCGAAAAACAACTATGAAAACAACATCTCCAGCACCTCCGGCGAACGTAATCCGGTGAATCCATCCAGGTGCATATTATAGTAGCGCAGCAGCGTATGCATCAGTTCCTGGCGCTGCCCTCTGTGCAGCCGCAGGTCAGGCACCTCCAGCATACTCGTAGTAGACAGCACACTGATCCATCGGCTCACCTCACGCCCCAGCACCAGCCCGCTCACACTCTCACGCCCCGTATACCCACCCTCCTGCATATCAAAGAAAGGCGCCTCCTCCGTCCACACCCCATGCGGCGGAAAGCCCAGGTACACCGCATAGTACACCAGAAACTGCAAGTGATAGTCATGGTTTACCACCTCCATCTCATCCAGATGCACGAAGCAATCATACACAAAGTGGAACATCTCCTCATTCGCATCATGCTCCTTCAGAGACTTACTCACCACCTCCAATATAAACAGGGCAATAGACGTCTTCACTGTATCAAAGGGCAGAGACCTGTACATATACGCCCTGCGGTACTCCTTGATGCGCTGCAGGTTCTTGTTATCTCTGTGCGTGATGTCGAGATCGAGTAGTGTGAGCGGCTGCATCATGGCCGCCTTGGCAGTAGAGCGGCTGCGCACACCATTCACGATATAGCTCACCAGCCCCAGGCGCTCTGTATACATCCGCACTATGACAGATGTCTCAGAGTACTTCACTGTATGGAGTACTATCCCTTTGGTCTTGATGTCCATGCTCGTACCGGCACATTATTACCGTGCAAATAGGGCAGCCTTTGCTATATTCATCCCGCTGCGCCATGCAGTAAAAATGCAAAGACTTCTTCAAATACGCCCTATCATATGGATGACTCTGGTGCTGGTCATAGCGTACTGGCAGGTAGCCTTGTGCCGCTATGCGCTGCAGTGGGACGCCGTCAATCAGATCTTCGTCTGGCACAGGTATATGGCTGAGTGCTTTCATGCTCACCTGATACCACTATGGGCACCCTATGCCCGGTTAGGATATCCGATGTATGCCGACCCACAGAGCGGCCTGTTTTATCCTGTGGTCTGGCTGCTGACGCTGGGCGGACGTTATACTCTGGCCAGTAATGATCTGGAGCTTTTCATCCATATAGTGATCGCAGCATGGGGCATGAAGTTTCTGCTGGAGATACTGTCAGTGCGGCGAGGCACGGCTGCAGTGTTTGGACTGATCTATGCCATGTCTGGCTCTGTGACAGGGCATGCCACGCATACCACGCTGGTCGTCAGTATGGGCTGGGTGCCTTGGGTACTAGGTGCCTATATACAATGGTTGCGATCACAGCGTATGCACCACTTGCTGCTGGCTGTGCTGTGTGTATACATGGAGGTGGCGGGGGGATACATGGGCATCACTATCATACTCATGTATGTGATGGCCGCCATACTGATCTACCATATGGTCACATCGAGCAGGGAACACAGCGCCCTCCGCAAGGTCGTGTCCGGCCATCTGATATTTGTAGGCCTGACTATCCTGGTATCTGCCGGGTTACTTTACGCCCTGGCACAGGGACAGCCATATATGGATAGGAGCGAAGGTCTGAGCCGTGCAGGAGCCAGTAGTGTACCGTTCACTCCGGTCTCTCTTCTTAGTTTGCTCTATCCGGGACTGATAGGAGACAAGCACATCGCCTGGTCTACTGATACCACCATGCAGAATTTATATATTGGTATTGTCCCCTTGATACTAGGACTGCTACTATGTATAGTGCGGCCACGGCGGGGGACGCTATTCATTATGATTGCCAGCCTGGTCATGCTATTGGCAGCTATGGGAGATCATACTCCTGTGCGTGGTTGGTTTTATGACTATCTGCCTCTGATGCGTTTGTTTCGTCACGCTGGTATTTTCCGGGTGTTTACGTGTATAGGTCTGGTCATATTAGGTGCGCAGGGATATGAT
>JAFDYP010000529.1 GCA_018267355.1 Bacteroidota bacterium | reverse complement strand
TACGCAATGCCGATAGTTTGGAGTAATTTTGCAGCCTGATTTATAAGATATGAGTACACCTGCTGTAGTAGAAATATATACCGAGAGCACGCCAAATCCTGAGAGCCAGATGTTTGTGACCAACCTACACCTGCTCCCAAACTATGTGGCGGAGTTTAAAAATAAGGAGGCCGCCGGAGAGTCAGAACTGGCCCAGCGCCTTTTTGAGATACCGTTTGTGAATGGTGTTTTTATCTCCAATAACTTTGTGACCATCACCAAGAAGCCTGACTATGAGTGGTATGAGATCACTCCGGAGCTGCGCGAAGCTATCCGCTCGTTCCTCGCCTCAGGCAAGGCTCCTGTCTCTAAGGCACTCTACGAAAAAGGGAATCCTGAACCTGTAGCGCAAACCAATAACAGCGCAGACGCTGACCCTGAGACCAAGATCAAAGAGCTGCTGGATAAGTATGTAAAACCAGCTGTAGAGGCAGATGGCGGTCACATTGCTTTCCGCTCTTTCAATGAAGGGATAGTAAATCTGGCCCTGCAGGGATCATGCAGCGGCTGTCCGTCTTCTTCTATCACACTGAAATCCGGTATCGAGGGTCTGCTCAAGCGTATGGTGCCCGAGGTCAGAGAGGTAGTGGCTATCGAGGAGTAAATTACTGCGCGGCTACTTCGTTTATCGTCTCTTCTTTCACACCTTTCAGCATATTCCAGATGGGATCTGTCCAGTAGTTGGCCTGGTTGAGCCTGTTGCTGAGGATAATGATCGTCGTATTGTCACGCAGGTTACGCGCAAAAACGTTGTTATTGCCATGCCACCAGCCATTGTGATAGATGATGTTATTGCCATCAGCCTGCCTGGCCATCCTCCAGCCATAGCCATAGTTGCGCGCATTGCAGTCAGGAAATGAAACACGCTCAAAGCTCCGCGGCTTATAAGCCTCTGCCAATGTCTCGTCCGAAAGGACTTTGCCGGTGCGGAGCGCATTGTCCCACTTCAGCATATCCTCTACGGTAGAGAAGATACCCTTGTCACCCACTGCACCGTCAAAACAGACATCACTCAGCTTGCGGCCATAGGCATCGTGTGTGCGTGCATAGTCGTGCTGAACGGTAGAGTCTTCGAAGTCGAATACATAGCTGTGCGTCATACCCAGCGGAGCGAAGATCGAATCCTGTACGAACTTCTGGAACTTTATGCCACTAGCCTGCTGTACTATGGCCGCGAGGAGCGCATAGTTTGAGTTGCTATATTCAAATCGGGTATCAGGTTTGAAGAGGAGGCGGGGCTTCTTTTGGCAAAAAATATCTACCACATCCAGATTGCTCATGTAGTGCTGGCGGTCTGTGATATAGCGATTGTCCATGTAGACATAATCAGGCAGTCCCGAGCGGTGGTCCAGCAGCTGGCGGATAGTGATACCGTATGGAAATGCCGGGAAATACTGACTGATCGAGTCGTCCAGAGTGAGTTTGCCTGCTTCTGCCAGTTTCAGCACAGCCGTGGCAGTAAAGGTCTTGCTGACAGAGGCCAGCTCAAATGGAGTATTGGGGTCCAGTGGTTTGCGCGCAGCGATATCACTGTAGCCGAAGCTCTCCTCATAGATAGGGCGGCCATTGTGTGCTACGAGTACTACGCCATTAAATTTTTCTGCGGTATGCCGGTGATTGAAATAGCGGGTCAGCAGTGAATTGACCGTCAGTTCAGCGTCAGTGAGGGGTATAGTTACCTCCTCATTATTTTCCTCATTTGACACGCTTCCCGTCACGACTCCCCCTGAGGAGCGGCCGATATGCGTCAGCGAAAATGTTAAAAAGGCCAGTAGCGCGTACTTCTTCCAGATCATTCTATCAGCAGGGTTTGCCTTCTTTTTCGTAAAATCCTGACGAATGTTACGATAGGGAGGCGTTCATAATTATCTCGATTTGTGGAAAATCGGAAAATATCCTGAGACCTGCAAAAAATTTAACTTTCTTCGCCCTCCAGCTCCTCTGAGGCAAACATGGACCCAAAGAGGTCTTTGAACTGTACACTCCTCTCCAGCATCGCTTTGCCTATCTGCGAATGTTCTGCTAGTGAGTGCAATACAAACTCCATAGCCATATATTTTTCTGCGGGGTCCAGGTCAGGCATATGTGTTTGTACCAGTCGTGACAGGCCATCTACTGATTCCAGCGAGGTACGATAGCTGGCTTCATCTGCATTCAGCAGGAGGTCCAGGGATTCGTTATTGGAAAACCAATCCAGGATAGTCTGGTAGGGCGACGGTGTCTTTTTCTTCTTCAGTTTAGAGGGATCAGGGAAAAACTGTACGAAATGACTACGGAGGGCCTTGCCTATCAGGTGCTGGGCTACCATGGCTGCGCCTTCCTGCTCGCCCTCGTAGACTAGCTCTATTTTGCCATTGATAGCAGGCACTACACCCCAGAGGTCTCCCACGCGGGCTGTGGTGCGGTGCTCATTATTGAGCAGCATGCGGCGCTCTGCGGTCGAGGCCAGGTTCTCGTAAGCAGAGATGGTGAGGCGGGCGCTCACGCCGCTCTTTGCGTCTACGTATTCACTCTGGCGCGCCTCCTGCGCCACCTGCTCTATCAGGTCTTTTAGTATATCGCCTATGGCCACTGTCTCGCGCTGAGATGGTGTGAGCCGTGCCTCCTGCTCCGTGATCTGGCGGGAGAGCTGTATGGTCTTGGGATAGTGCGTGAGGATCTGGCTACCTATGCGGTCTTTGAGCGGAGTCACGATGCTGCCGCGATTGGTGTAGTCTTCCGGATTGGCTGTAAAGATGAACTCGATATCCAGTGAGAGGCGCAGTTTGAAGCCACGTATCTGTATGTCGCCCTCCTGCAGAATATTAAAGAGTGCTACCTGTATACGCGCCTGCAGGTCGGGTAGCTCATTGATCACAAAGATGCACCGATGGCTGCGCGGTATGATGCCAAAGTGGATCACACGGTCATCGGCATAGCTGAGTTTGAGGTTAGCAGCTTTGATGGGGTCTACATCACCTATCAGGTCGGCTACTGATACATCGGGCGTGGCCAGTTTCTCTGCATAGCGCTCGCTACGGTGCAGCCATGAGATGGGTGTATTGTCTCCTTGCTCTGCTATCACATCTTTCGCATATCGGGTGAGCGGTATCAGCGGATCTTCATTCAGCTCGCTACCGCTGATCACAGGGATGTACTCATCCAGCAGCTCCGTCATCTGACGCGCTATGCGTGTTTTGGCCTGGCCGCGCAGACCGAGCAGATTGATATTATGACGTGAGAGAATAGCGCGCTCCAGGTCAGGTATCACGGTATCCTCATAGCCGAGTATGCCTTTGAATACTGTCTCTCCCTTCCTGATCTTTGCGATCAGGTTGTCACGCAGTTCGTCTTTTATGCTCTTTGATGTGTAATTCGATTTCTTCAGTTCTCCGAGTGTGGTAGCTCTCATCTTACTTTACGCTTTTTGTTTCTTTCAAAATCTTCAAATAAAAACTCACCTAAACCTTTCAGGCTGGTATAAAATGCTTTGCCATTATTAGCCTCCGTAAACTCCTCTACAAAGCTCTGCAGATAGGGGTCAGACGCGATCATAAATGTGGTGATCGGTATCTTCAGTCTCCGTGCAGAGCGAGCCAGATTCAGACACTTGTTTACGATCTTCCGGTCCAGGCCCCAGCTATTTTTATAGTACTGGCCGTTTTCTTTCATACAGCTGGGCTTGCCGTCTGTGATCATGAATATCTGCTTGTTGGGATTCTTGCGTTTGTGCAGCAGGTCCATAGCCAGCTCGAGGCCCGCTGGCGTATTGGTATGGTAGGGCCCCACCTGCAGATAGGGCAGGTCTTTGATCTCTATCGGCCAGGCATCGTCGCCAAAGACGAGTATGTCCAGGGTATCTTTCGGGTATTTCTTTTTGATCAGTTCGGCCAGCGCCATGGCTACATTTTTAGCCGGAGTGATGCGGTCTTCGCCGTACAGGATCATGCTGTGAGAGATGTCTATCATCAGCACTGTACTGCTCTGCGATTTGTGCTCCTGCTCTCGCACTACGAGGTCATCTTCACTCATCATAAACTCGCCGATGCCATGATTGACCTGTGCATTTTTAAATGACTCCAGCATCGCTATCTGCTCTATAGAGTCACCAAAAGTGAAAGAACGAAGGTCACTGCTTTGCTCGTCTCCCTGACCCGTAAATCCTGTCTTATGGTTTCCCCGTGTGCCCTTTTTCAGTTTGCCAAAGATGCGGTCCAGTGCAGACTCACGTATAGCCTGTTCCGTTTTCGCAGTCATAGACATCTGCCCGGCTTGCTCCGGGTTGTCTTTTAGATAGCCGCGCTCGCGCAGGTCATTGATGAAATCTCCGATGCCGTAATCTTTATTAGTAAGCTTGTATTCTTTGTCCAGGTCAGTGAGCCAGCTGAGCGCCTCTGCTACATCCCCGCTAGTATAGGTGAGCAGTTGCTTGAAGATGTCAAACAGCTTATCAAAAGGTGTCTTCCCTGCCGGGGTATGTTTACTAAATCTATAACCGAACATGATTGATTCATTTCAAAGCATCCTGAATGTATTTCTCTAGTTTATTCTTAGGAGCGAAACGGTGCAGGATGACACCTTTCTGGTCTATAAACACAAGCGTGGGCGTAGAGCTGATAGCATAGTCATTGCCTGCTGTGGCTTTGCCCTGCTCCGCGAAGCCCCCTATCACATTTGTCCATGGCAGGTGATGCTCCCTCAGATAGGACTCCCAGTGTTGCGGGCTCATGTCCATACAGTACGCATAGATGTCAAATCCCTTACTATGGTATTTTTCATACATAGTCTGTATCTGTGGCATCTCCTCCGTACAGTGACTGCAGCCGGGAGACCAGAAAAGCAGCAATGTACATTTCGACCCCTGCACGATGTCTTTCAGTGAGCGCACCACTCCGCCTGTGTCCGGTTTGGCTATATCCCTATAGTTATTTCCCGGCATCACTGTTCTGATATTATGGATCTTGGCGGCGAGTACAGGATTGTTTAGCGCCGCTTCATTTTCATCATAATAGCGGATCAGCATGGCCAGCATTTTTTCGCGCGAGTGCCACAGCAGCCCGTCGAAAAGCGATAGCGCGGTTTTATTGTACACCGTGGGATCAGCTTTGGCGCGAGTCATCAGATCGCGGATAAATGCCTCCTCACTGCTGAGCGTGCCCTCCAGCATAAAATCAATATAATTCACGATCATATCGTGATAGACAGGTGTGGCCAGCAGCGAGGGATGAGTGATCGGCACGCTGTCAAAATACCGGGCGCGGTACTCGGCAGTAGTATGGCTGATATCTGTAGCTATAGCCGGCATACGCATAGCGCACAGCACGTCAGCGGCATAGGTGCCGGGATAGCGTTTGCGAATATCGTTCAGGTCG
>JAFDYP010000528.1 GCA_018267355.1 Bacteroidota bacterium | reverse complement strand
GCTATAGACTCACGAAATGACTCCTGCAGGAAACCGCGATGATGCATGAAAAAAGGATCCTCTGCCTGCAGTACTGCCTGCGGCAGGTAGGAAGACATCTGATCCAGCCGGGTGAAGAAAGGATTCTCAGGGCCGATGGTGATACGCCTCACCAGTCGATCTTTATCATAGGCATCATAGATAAAGTCGCCATTGATGCGCGCATAGTTTTCCTCGCCGTAGTGAATGATCTGCAGGTCCTTCTTCGTCAGTGCAGAGTTGAAGAGCAGCGAGTCAGGATCATTGGTATGTATCAGGAAGTCGAGGTCATATCTCAGCGAGCCTGTGCAGGATATGCCTCTCAAGGTACCAAACATACCCTGAGGCAGTGACTGAAAGAAACTATCTGCTGCTGTCTCCGCCATCCGCACGTGCAGCGCGAAAGTCGTATCAGGCTTGAGATCATATCGGGCAAAGAGGCCGCACTGTGCATGGGTCAGCCGCACGGTAGACGCTGAGTCCAGCTCCACAGCATCATTGCTGAATTTCAAAGTGCCTGTGAATGATGCATCCGGTAGCACTACATCATCATTTGCCAGTCGCCAGTGATGCAGGTGAAAGTCTCGCGCAGCAGCATTGACCGTGACAATAGCATAGTCTCCTTTCTCATCAAATTTTACATCGGCCTTCAGGTACCCAAACCTGCACCTCAGGCCCCTGTCAGCATCGAGAAACGGTAAATAAGCTGTATCGCGGCTCATGTGCGTTACTTCCAGTTCATATTTCTGCTTCTTCCTGATCACGCGGCCGGCGAGTACCATGGTATCGCGGTGCACTTCATCTATCAGCACGCCTGTCAGGTCACGCTGAGTCATAAAGAAATGCGGAATGAGCAGCTCCTCCCTCCGCAGGGTATCCTGGTAGGTGATCCTGATATCATCGGCCAGCAGGTTTGTACCCAATATCCTGAGCAGCCGGGATTGCAATCCCGTCCATCTCTCGCGGAAACTTGTCACAGCCACATCGCCGCTGGCAGGAGCCTGAGTCCTGCGAAATGGAGAAATATTATCCCTCTCCGGTGTATGGTAGATACGGACATCCGCCCCCCTGACCCGGAGGCCATCAAAGTCAGCACGCCCTCGCAGCAGGGGTAGTATGGCTACATCTACATCGGCTTCCTCTATGCGGGCCAGGGTATCCTGCCCCTCAGGTACCAGCGTGATGCCCTGTACGACCACATGGCTCAGCCCAGTGAATGCTGCAGAGGATACGGTGAGAGACGCATGGTACCTGGCCTGCATATGTGCCTCCGCCCTACCCAGCGCTATCTGTAGCAGCCTGCCGCGAAACAGGAAGAAACCAGCTACCAGAATGACACAGATGGCGACGATAGAGACGCCTATCCCCCTGAGATACTTCATATATGTGAAAGTAGGTCTAATGCCTGTCTATTCAAACTACTTTTCGGCATTGGGGGCAAAGAACCTGAGCAAAGCTGCATTCACCAGTTCGGGATTATCGGCAGTAATGAAATGGCCACTGGTGGGATCATAGACAGTCTCCAGATCAGCGCAGTATTGTTTGGTATTGTAGGTGAGTTCCTTTCCCAGGGCCTTGTCTTGCTCGCCCCAGATCATCAGTACAGGCATAGGCAGCACAGCAGAGACATCCAGTGCATCGGGATAGTGCAGCGCAGCACGATAGTAGTGGATCGGGCCGGTCAGGGCACCGGCATGGCTATATGCCTTGACGTATTCTTGTATCTCCTCATCTGTGGGCACCACCCCGCGTGGGCTGAATCTTTTAAAAACATTGGTGAAAGTCCGGGCCAGGTCACGCGCCATGAACCACTCCGGCAGCCGTGGCAACTGGAAGAGAAACATGTAATAGCTCCTCGCCCACTGCCTCAGGTTGAAGCCGCGTAGTGCACGGCGCATCTCCAGTGGATGCGGCACATTGATGATACCCAGCTTTATGATCATATCGGGATGTGTAGCCGCCACAGCCCAGGCTACAGCAGCACCCCAGTCATGACCCACAAGTATGGCGTGGCCGTTACCCAGCTTTTGTATCAACTCGGCTATATCCTGTACCAGTACATCCATTTTGTACTGCCCGATACCTTCTGGCTTATCACTGAGATTGTAGCCGCGCATATCTGGAGCTATGACCCTGTAGTGCCTGCCCAGCACAGGTATCTGCCTGCGCCAGCCATACCAGAACTCCGGGAAACCATGCAGCAATACGACCAGATCGCCGCTCCCCTCCTCGATATAGTGCAGGCGGATGCCATTGACGGCTATGTACTTTGACTCCATTGAGACAGTAAGGTAAGCTTTTCGACACAGCAGAGCGCCCCCGTTTCAGCAAGTGGCAGCAACTTTGCTGTAAGCTGAGTATGACACGGTATCAAAACCTGGGTGGCAATAGCGGGGTCACTGCCTATGAGGTGGGAACAGATTACATAGCTCTGCAGTTTCACGATGGTAGGGTGTATGTATATGACCATACCCGGCCGGGCAGAAAGCACGTAGAACAAATGAAGCAGCTCGCGCAGTCAGGCCGCGGGCTCACCACCTACCTCAATCAATATGTGCGGGATAACTATGCGCATATGCGCTAAGACTACTTACATATACCACAATTATAATCG